>DASRZB010000298.1:0-2793 GCA_035653855.1 Acidothermaceae bacterium
TCCCGTCGGACCGAATCTGACCATATTGAGTCGTGCTCAGGGTGGAGATTCGGACCCGGCGAGTCACGCCAGAGCAACTCAGCCGAACGGTTCCCTGAAGACGAATCAAAGCGTCGCCACCGTCGCCCACGATGAGCTGGAGCGTCCCGCTATTTCTTCGAAGTGATCCGGCATAGGCGCCGGGATGCGCGTTCACGTGCGGTGCCGCCGGAGTCGAGGTGACGATGGGCGCCGGTTCAGCGATCTGCGGTGGTGGAGGCGAGGTCGGCGCGGCTGGCGGTGGCGAGGTTGTCTGTGGTGGCAAGGACGATGTCGTCGGCGATGGTGTAGGTGCAGCAGGCGATTCGCCGCAGGCAAGAGCGTCACCGGTCACTGCTTGACACGCATCGACCCTCCCGTACCGGAAGTCGACGCCGGTCCCAGCGATCCGATCCGCAGAGTCGAAGATTCGCGTCTCGACGTCCTGGCGCGCCGTGGCCGCCGGCATCTGGCTCCAGATCAACGCGGCAATCCCGGACACGATCGGAGCCGCCATCGACGTACCACTCAAGTAGCCGTAGTCGACCGCTCCGGTCCCGTTGTCGTACGTCGGCAATGTTGAGACGATGCCGTCACCTGGCGCCGCGACGTCGACCCAGCTCGCATCCCGATTGGAGAAACCTGCCAACCGGTCCTGATTCGTGGTCGCCGCAACAGACAGCACGCCGGGGAAGGCGGCAGGATAGAAGTGCTTCGTTGTACCGGCGTTGCCAGCAGCAGCGACAACCAGCGCTCCGTGCGATGCCGCGTATTCGACTGCTAGCTGGAGCGCGGAACACGCGGCCTCGCTCCCAAGGCTCAGGTTCAGCACGTTCGCCCCGTGGTCCGTCGCCCACACCACGCCATCGGCGACATCTGCGCAGTCGCCCGTTGTCTGCCCGTCCGCGTCGACTGCTAGCACCTTCACGTCCATGAGGCGCGCGTTCGGGGCCATACCGGCGATGCCGAGCGCGTTGTCAAAGCTCGCCGCCGCAATGCCCGCGACGTGCGTACCGTGACCCGACAAGTCCTGTGTGGTGGTGCTCGAGGTGAAGTTGGCCGCCGCGATCACCTTGCCGGCGAGATCGGGATGTGTGGCATCGATGCCCGTGTCGACCACGGCGATCTTCACTGCGGCGCTACCTCGCGTCCGCGACCACGCGCGCACGGCATCCACGTCATCGCCATAGATCGGTACGCCCGCTCCCGGTGGCTGAATCGCCCCCGGCTGGTTGTACAGGTACCACTGGTAGCTAAAGCCTTGGTCGTTCGGGATGGAGCAGCTGCTGCCAGCGGTACACGCCAGTCCGACCGGGCGTTCGATCGTGTCGGACTGCACCGACGTCACCATCGATAGCCCGCGCAGCCAATCGACTATCGGCTGTCGCTCACCATGTCGCACGCGAAGCAGTACAACCGGTACGTCCGGCAACCACCCGACGACAGTGAGTGCGCGCTGGGACTGGATTTGCTGCAGCAATGCGCCTCGGGTGCCTGACCGAACGGTGACAAGCAACTCATCGGCGACGACGCCGGATTCAGCCGGGACTCGGCTCGCAACCACTCCGTCGAATGCGCTGGCCTCGCTATGCGACACGGGATCGCCGAGCGCCAATGACCTTGCAGGGAAGAGGCCTGCCGATGTGCTCCGAAGTGCTGGGTGCGCTGGCGCTGACGAGCTCTGCAACAGTTCGCCAGCCGACGCGCCGGAGCCGGCGACAACAAGCGCACCCAGCGCAATGATCAGTCCGGTTGCGCGTGCAGCGATACCCCGAGGTCTCGTCATCCCTCTCTTCAATGCAGTAACACCCGGATAGCGAGGATACCCACCGCGAGAGTTGCGCCGAGCGCAACTTCGATCGCCATCTCACGACGCGGAAGCTTGCGGCCCACTCCCGCCGCGACCTCGAGTAACAACAGCTCGATCGCCGCGGTCCACAGCGCAGCGGCAACACCAGCAGACAGGCCGGCTCCGGCGAGCCACGAAAGCAACAACGCGACGATCGGCAGTGCAGCGCCCTTGACGAGCGCAGCTTCATGAAGGAGCGTGGCCCCGATGTCGCGCGGCTGCCACTCTTCCGGTCGCTGAATACGCTCGCCAAGATGATGGGCGTAGGCATGGGCAAGCCAGTAGAGAACGAGCGCGAGTGCACTCGCGCCGATCACCGACTCATACGTCTCACGACGCGTACCCTCCGCAGCGATAAGCGTGCCCACTGCGAGCACGCCATAGATCACTCCGGCTGGGTTTCTTGTTGAACTGAGCCGTCGACCGAGACGAAGGGACATGACCGTCACCGAGGCGTTTCTATCGGAATCTGATCCGAGGTGGTGGCCAGAGTGTCATCACTACTTTCCCGATAAGACTCGAACGGGGGACGGTGCCCCATTTTCGCGAATCACAGGAGGCGGCGCGATAGTCGCCCATCATGATATATTGACCGCGCCGATCTTTGTCGGCCCGTAGTTCAACTGATCACGAAATTGCGACTTGGTGTAAGGCTCGTTTACGCGATGGCCATCGATATAGACGTAACCACTTCTCTCGGCGATGGTCTCCCCAGGGAGTCCGATCAGTCGCTTCACGTAGATACCATCGCCGCCGCATATTTGTGCCGCGTCTTTTGGCGGAGTGAACACAACGATGTCGTCTCGCTTCGGGCTCGAAATGACGTAGCAAATCTTGCACGCAAGAACACGATCAGAAAACTTGCCGTTCACACCCCTCGATGAGGAAGAGGGCTTCGCGACTATCGCGTGCGCAAGCATGTTGAT
>DASRZB010000299.1:0-3825 GCA_035653855.1 Acidothermaceae bacterium
GCATCAGAACGGTTCTGAGAATCCTGAATCGGACGTCGCGGTGCTGGCGTACTCAGGCGGCACGACCGGCCTGCCAAAGGGAGTGTTACTTACTCACCGCAACCTCGTTGCGTGCCTTTGCCAACACGAAGCGGTCTACCACGTCGACTCCCGTGACGTCTTCCTTGCAGCGTTGCCCTTCTTCCATATCTACGGCATGTCCATCATCTTGGGTTACGGCCTTCGCCACGGCGCCACGATTGTCACGATGCCGCGCTTCGACGCGGATCGATACTTGGCGCTGATCGGCGAACGACGCGTGACGCGGCTTCACTTGGCTCCCCCATTGGCTGCCGTCGTGGCAGCTGCTGGCCCGCAGTTTGATCTGAGTTCTGTTCGGCACGCCATGTCAGGTGCGGCACCGCTGGACGCAGCGACGGTGGTTGCACTCGAGGCGCGCTTGAAGTGCTCCGTCGGCCAGGGCTACGGGATGACCGAAGCAAGCCCAGGCATCACGTGGGTTCCCGATGTCGGCGCTGCGACTCCGGCCGGCTCGGTCGGTCATTTGCTGCCGGGCACGCAGGCTCGAGTAGTCGATCCGGTAACGCTGCACGATGCCAGCGGATCGGGCGAGCTCTGGATTCGTGGACCGCAGGTGATGCGCGGTTACCTCGAGGATCCCGCGGCCACCGAGGATGCGATTGTCGACGGCGGCTGGCTGCGCACCGGCGACGCCGTCAGGATCGATGGATCGGGAACCGTTTGGGTCGTCGATCGGCTCAAGGAAATCATCAAGTACAAGGGCTACCAGATCGCGCCCGCCGAAATTGAGGCCGTGTTGCGCGAGCATCCGTTGGTCGCCGACGTTGCGGTGATCGGGGTCGCCGACGCGGTGGCCGGCGAGATTCCCAAGGCGTTCGTCGTCCGCAAGGAAATCGACCTGACCGACGCCGCACTCATTGCGTGGGTTGCCGAACGAGTTGCTCCGTATAAGAGGCCGCGCGCCGTAGAGTTTGTCGAGTCGATCCCGCGGTCGGCATCAGGAAAAGTCTTGCGTCGCATCCTGCGAGAAGGGAGCTAGACATGACCGGATCCTTCAACGTTGAGTGGCTACCTGGCGGAGTGTTGCTCCAGACGCGCACTGGCACACTCACGGTGCCGCAGGCCGAGCAATACATCGCTGCCGTCAAGCTCGAGGTCGCAAAGGCCCCGAGTCCGTGGGGCGCGGTCATCGACACGCGGGGCGCTGCGGCACAATCCGAAGAAGTACAGGAAGTGATCCAGCGCCTGATCAAGTTCGTTGTCGCCAACAAGGTGGCGCGGATCGCGATGGTTTCGACAAGTGCGATTACCGCTATGCAGCAGCGCCGCGTCACGACAGCGCCCGGCATGCACGACCCGTCGACGGTTTCCTTCCACCAAGACCTCGATGAGGCTGTCGCAGACGTGCGGAACGCCCTCGCGAAGTAAGGGCGATCACTACGCTTGGGATGTGACCACTGACGGCTCGGCGGACCACCCAAACCGCCGACCCTTACCGGGATCAGTGGAGCAGCCCATTAGGGCGCCGGCTGCGGATGCCGCCGCGGTGAAGTACGCGTCGACGCTGTCGGGAACGCGACAGTGTCAGTTGTCCTAGCAGGGGCAGCAGCGGTTAGCTCGGCACGTCGCGACGAACGCACGAGACGGCTTCCGCACAGATGATGCAGGCCGTAAGCGAGCCCGAGCAAAATCAGCAGGTCGCCGATGCTGAACACGTTGGCCATCGGCACGCTCGCAGGAACGGGTATGACATCACCGAGCCACGCCAGATGTGGATGCGCCAGCACGCCGGAGTTGTTGAAGTCACCGGCCACCGGATGGATGCCGGCCGTGGCAAGCGCCGAACGTGAGGCAGGCAATGTGCCGCCGTTCACCGCGATGGTCACGGCGTTGAGAACACCGCCGAGCGCGACGATCGGCAGTCCGCTAACACGACGGTTGAGCCAGACAAACCAGCCGGCCATCAGGTAGCTCACCAGGTGCGCGCTCACGAGCACCGTGCGTGGCCAGGTCGGTACGACGCTGATCGCAACAACCTGCAAGGCAAGCGCGCCGGCGATCAGCCAAAACGACTTGATGCGCACGTGCGCGAGCGCCCGCAGGCGGCCACCAAAGAGCGGCACTGTCGCGACAAGCAAGCCGGCGAGCAAAGCCATCAGCATGGTGAGTCTCCCTGATCAGTGCTGGGTAGCAGGGAGGGCGGAGAGGGCGCCGAGAGCGACCTCCGACACGGGGGCAAGACGAGCGCAGTAGGCGGTGGGCGCAACCGCACGTGGGGTTGAGAGTGACGAGGTCATCGCGATCTGCGTCAGCGGCCGCGCAATCACGTAGCCCTGAAGAACGTCACACCCGAGCGTCTGGAGTTCGTGCCACACATCGACGGTCTCCACGCCCTCGGCAACGACCTGCATTCCGAGGTTGTGTCCGAGCTCGATCGTGGATCGCACAATCGCGTGGTTCACCGGATCCGAAAGTCCGATGACGAAGGTCTTGTCGATCTTCAACTCGTTGAGCGGCAGCCGTCCAAGATACGACAGCGAGGTGGCACCGCTCCCGAAGTCGTCGATAGACAGCCGCACGCCCATGCGTCGCAGGTCGTCGAGCACCTGGCGCACCCGCCCACTCGAGGCCATGACCCCGTTTTCGGTGACCTCAAGAGTCAGCGCCGCAGCGGGCACTCCGGCCTTGTGCAGCGCAACCCAAACGGACTCAGGAAACTCGCGGTCATTCAGCTGAGCCGGCGCCACGTTGACCGCGACGGTCAGCGTCGGCTCGACTGTTCGCCAGCGCCGTAGATCCGCGAGCGCCGTCCCGAGAACTGATGCGGTCAGGAGCGAGAGCAACCCGGTGTGCTCCGCCAGGTTGATGAAATCGTCCGGCATGATGAGCCCGCGCTCGGGATGCTGCCAACGCGCGAGTGCCTCGACACCAATGACACCGCCGGTCAGCGCCGAAATCTTTGGCTGGTAATGGACGATGACCTCGCCGTGCTCGATCGCACCGCGCAGGTCGCCGAGGAGTCCCAGCCGCTCGACCGTGTTGCGGTCGTCGTCCAGCGAATACAGGCGAACCGCGTTTCGCTCTTCCTTTGCGGTGTACAGAGCAACGTCGGCGCGGCGCAGCAGGGCCGACACGTCGAGGCCGTGTTCAGGTGCCACTGCGACGCCGATGCTCGCTCCGACGTCGATGCGAACGCCGTCCGCGGTCAATGGCGCGGCCAGCGTTCGCAGCGCAATGTGCGCAACGATCAGGACGGCGGTTGGCTCGATGTCCGGCACGAGCACCGCGAACTCGTCGCCACCAAGACGACAGACCATCGCGTTGGCGCCGAGCGCCGCGGAAAGCCGATCGGCGGCCGCCTCGATCACTTGGTCGCCGATGTGATGGCCGAGGGTGTCGTTGATCTCTTTGAAGTGGTCGAGGTCAACGATCATCAACGCCGTCGACGAACCAGTGGCCGACGCCCGGGCCAGCATGGTGCTTGCCGTTCGGTGGAACAGCGTCCGGTTCGGCAGGCCGGTCAAGGAGTCGTGCAACGACTCCTCCTCGCGCTGTATCGCGAGCTTGGCGCTCTTGTGCACGGCGGCGATCGGCAGCACGAGCAGCGGCAGCGCGAGGGCGGAGAAGTCCACCGCGATGACCAAGACTGGCGCCAAGGCGAGCAAGACGCCGGACGTCGACAAGTGGTACCTCAAGTCCATCGGCATCCGCTGAATCGGGTTCTCACCCAACGACAGCGCGATGACGATGGTGGTGATGACGTGGTTGACAACGAAGAACACGATGGCTGCGGCGAGCGCGCCG
>DASRZB010000300.1:0-2088 GCA_035653855.1 Acidothermaceae bacterium
CTCCGTCTGTCATTTGTAGTCGCCCAGCTAAGCACGCCCAGTCAGACTCCGATTCCTCCACCCTCGTGCGTCTGTCGAGGGCACCGCGCGCTGTAGCCCAACCGGCTGGCGAGACGACCGGCAGGCGCTAGGATCGCGACGTGGGTGTGCTCTGATCCGCGGCGCGACCATTCGCCGCCACGCGCTGCCGGTGCTGCGGGGCGCCGTGGTGACGGTGGCGCTCGGCGTCTGCCTGGCCAACGCGTCGATCGCGCGCGCAGCCTACGGTGACCCCAAATTCCACCCGGATTCCTTCATCCAGGGCATCGCCGAACATTGGGCGAGCGCCTATGCCGAGCCGGGGCACCTCGGGCGTGCGATCAATGCGATCTCGCTCGATGGCGGCGCTCCGATCCACTGGCTGATCGTCGCGGGCCGCGAAGACGGGGAGCTGCCGGCAGGCCCGCTTGGCCCCTCCGGTGCCGACGCCTCCCCCGTGAGCAGCCCGACCGACGCCGCGCACTACAACGACGATGGCCCGTACTGTCGCGTGCGCGTCGCCCAGAGCACCTGGCAGGGACCGGCGGATGTGATGTCGCTCGAGATCGCGCACGAGGTGTTCCATTGCTACGAGTTCGCACTCGCACACGGCTCTGCCCACGAGGCTGACTGGGTCAAGGAAGGCATGGCCAACTGGGCGGCGCTCACCGTGGACCCGCAACCGGCATCCTCGCCGGCGTACTCAGGCCTGCGGAACTACTTCGCCGATCCCGGCACGAGTCTTTTCTCCCGCAGCTATGAGGCGGCCGTGTTCTGGGACCACGTCGCCGACATCGTCGGGTTGTGGCCGAACGTTCAGAACGTTCTCAGCGCGAGCGGCAACGCGGCTGAATACGCGGCGGCCGTCAGCGGTTCGGAATCGTTCTTTCTCGAGTCGTGGGGCTCGAGCGTGTTCAATCACAGCTCACCGACGCTCACCGACTGGGCAATGCAAAGCCCCGCGATCCCCCAGCGGGCCGACCTGCAGGCGAAACCGACAGCGATCCACAACTCGACGATGGTCGGTGCAGATGCGTACTCCACTGCCCAATATGAGATCGACGCCGGGCCGGGCCCGCTGGTCGAGCTGGCGATCCCGTCCGGGGCCCTACTGAGCGCCCTGCACGACTACCGAAACCTCGACGGCGCGTGGTTCTGCCTGCAGACGAAGCCGTGCGTCTGCCCGCCCGGTGACACGGGATCACCCCCACCGAGCACCCCGCTTGTGCCCGGACCGGACTCCTATCTCGGGATGAGCGCCGGCCCTGACCGCAACGTCGGGAGGGTGACCTACCACTCGCTGAGTGAGTACTGCACGCCGATGACCAAGAACGGCGGCGACAACGGCGGCGATCTGGCAAGCTCGGGCGGCGATCCACATTTCGTGGACTTCGAGGGCGATCTGTTCGATTTCCAGGCAGCGGGCCAGTACACGCTCCTTCAGTCGACGACCGACGACCTGCAAATACAGGTACGCCAGCACGAGGTCGCACACACCGGCGTGGCCGTCAACACCGAGATCGCGATGCGCGACGCCAAGGCGACGATCGAGGTCGACGCGACCGGCATCGGGCGGATCGCCGCGTACGCCAACCGTCACCGCGTCGGCCAAGGCAGGCACGCGCTCGCCGGCGGGGGCTCGCTCACGGTAAGCGGCGCCGACGCGGACGTCCGTTGGCCAGATGGCACAACCGTCAAGCTGCAGAACTCGGTCAACGGCCCGAGCTTTTCGCACCTCGTGGCGGCGCTCTGGGCCAACATCACCGTCGCGCCCGATCGGGTCGGCCACCTCAGCGGGCTGTTGGGGAACGCGGGGGTGCCGTCCCAGGCCGAGTTCGCCTCGCGCGGGGGAACCGTGTACCCGGCCTCGGCGATCGTCGGCAGCAGTACGCAGCTGCTCTACGGCGCGTTCGGGCAGAGCTGGCGGATCACGAGCAAGCGCGCGTCGCTCTTCCGCTCGACACGCCCGGGCGATCTTCACGCGCTCAAATTGAAGGGCGCCGCCGGCGTCTTCGCCGCCCTCGCCGAGCTCATCAAGAAGGACCTCGGCAAGTTCGACAAGGCGCAGAA
>DASRZB010000301.1:0-4275 GCA_035653855.1 Acidothermaceae bacterium
CGGTTTGCGGATGCGTTGCGGGTTGTTCAGCAGCGGTCCGGTGATGAACTCGAAAGCGGCCGTTGCTACTGCTTCAGGTAGTTCTTCGGTGAGTTGGCGCCGCACGGTCGGGGTTGTCCTGAGGGTGTAGCGAGTTTCGTCGTCGGGATCGGTCACAACGCGCTGCGGCGCCGTTTGGCCATCGCCTCGACGAGTTCGGCCCGGCTAACGACCTCGCCGCGTGCCAGCTCCCCCTCCGACGCGAGCAGCGCAGCGACCGCGTCGCCGTCGGAGAGGACGGCGATCGTCTCCTCCAATGACTCAAGATCTTCCACCGACACCAGCACCGCGGATGGCCGGCCGTGCACGGTGACGGTGACCCGTTCGTGTTGGCCGTTCACGCGCGAGACGAGCTCGGATAGGTGTGCCTTGACGTCGGCTACCGACTGTCCAGCGCAACCTCTGCGGACGAACATCCCATCCGTGAAGACGTTGGTCAGGTCTGCTTGTCGTCGGCTGGTGCGTGTCGGGCTGGGTCGGGGCGGCAGCGGTTGTGGGCGAGCCATTGGCGGGCTCTGACCCCCACCCCGACTACATCCTTGCTGCTTACATGGCCAGGCCCCATGGTTACGGGCCGGTCGCAAAGTACATACGCCAGCGGGTTTGGGGCGTGGGCCGGCTGAAGGTGACGAACTGGCCGTTGTACCCCTCAGTCCAGTTCGAGCGCCCTGGGTCCCCACGGAAGTGCAGGTCGAGGGTGACGGAAAGGGTGAACTGATCGGCTGACGTCCACGACCAGGGCTCGTAGGAGTAGACCGAGCCCGCGATCAACACAGGCGTGTGGGGGTCGGCGTCGCGCACCGGCCAGGTCGTGTCTGCGCCAACCGGCGCTTGCTCGTCAGCGGCAAGGTACGCGGCAGCAGCGGCATACGGGCCGTATTGAACTTCCATCGTCAGGTACGACTGGATCTCACTGATCGCCGCGGCGTAGATGGCGGGATTGCCGCCAGTGGGCGCGACGTGGGTCGTCGGCGGCTGTTCCGGCATTGTCCCGGGCAAGGGGAGCGCCGATACCGAAGACGCGGCAGGCTGTGCTGTCGCGGCGGCGCTGTTGCGCCCGGTGCCTGAGCTGCACGACGCCGTGAGGCCAAGCGCGAGCAACAGCGGACCGCAGACCCAACGGCCGCCCTGGCTCGACATCTGGATGCGACGAAGCACGACGTGAGGCCTCCCAACGCAATGGGAAGCCCACGGCACACGTTTGTGGCAGTGGCAAAAGTCCCTGCACGTAGGGCACTCCATCGCGCCTCGTCGTGCGTCGTGCCGACGGAGATCCCGTGCGTCATCGTCAACGTCCGCGCATCGGCTCAGTGATTGCGTCCGTGCTGGCCCAGTTCGCCCCCGCACCGCCCGGCACAGAAACCTTTACGCTGTAGGAAAAGTAGCACGGGCGAAGCAGGGAGTCGGCGCGGCGATGAATGACCTGTCGCGAGAGCTCGGTGGCGCGCTCGGAATCGCCGTGCTCGGCAGCTTGCTCCAGTCGACGTACCGAGCAGACCTGCAGATCCAGGGCGTACCACAACTCATCGCCGCACAATTGCGTTCCTCATTCGCCACCGCATCCCACGTCGCTCCATCGGTGGCGCAGCAGGCTCATGCCGCATTCATCGACGGCATGCATCTCGCGATGTGGTGCGCAGCGGGGGTAGCGGTGCTGGCCGCCGCGGGCGTAACGGCATTGCTGCGTCGCAGCTAAAGGTTTGTCTTCGCGATGTCTCCTCGATCGCCCGGCACGTTGCTCTTTACGCTCCAGTTGGGCACCAGGCTGAACGCGCTCTCTTCCTCCTGCGCGTTGTGTAGTTGCAGGACGGCGTAGAGCCCGTAGAGGATGCGTCTGAGTTCGACTACATCTGCGGGTTGCGTGGTCTCGTTGTCGAGGTCGGTTAGTAGCCGGTGCACCCGAATGATCTGGTGCTCGATCTCGGCATGCGTGCGGCTCATAGCTGCGGTCGCCTCGGTACCTCCCAGCGCTCGCGCAACAAGCGGCATCAGAACCGCCTCGTCTGCGCGTTCGTGAGGAAGCAACTCATTCTCAAGCCGGTCGAGTAGAACCCGTGAAGGACCGAGATCGGGATCGTCTGTCGACAGCGCGTCGGCAACGGTTCGGATCTCGTCCACGACCGGCAAGACCGCGTCGTGCGCGATACGCAGTTCGTGAGCGGCAGCGACGTCAACAGACGGCATCGCGATGGTATGGATCCGGCCGGGCAGCACGGCCCGTAGCGCGATCACGATGGCCAGTACATCGATGAACTCTTGCAAGACGGCGCCGGTCGCGGGCGGGAGCAGCCCGGCTGCGGCGATCACCATCGCGACCAGCGACAACGCCATCCCGACCAGGACGGCCTGTCGCGCAATGCCCTTGCAGCGACGCGCGATGAGCAACGCATCACCGAGGGCATCGACGCGGTCGACGGTGAGCACAACGTCGGCCGCCTCCGACGATGCAGTGGCTCCGCGTCCAGCGAGCGCCACGCCCGCACCGGCCGCGGCCAGCGCGGGAGCGTCATTCACCCCATCTCCGACCATGATCGTCGCGCCATGTTCGGACTCGCGCTCGACCGCTGCGAGCTTGGCCACCGGATCGCAGTTGGCCAGGACCGCATCGACGCCAACGACTCGGCCGACCATGTCGGCGATGTCAGCACGGTCCCCTGTCAGGAGCACGATTCGAGTGATACCGGCAGTCCGCAACGCACGCACCATGCGGGGCGCGTCGGGACGGATTGGGTCCACGAGCAACAGTGCTCCGACCGGTTCGTCATCGATGGCCACGAACACGGTCAGCGAGCCGTCCAATTCCGCGCGGCGACGCACCTGCTGGGCCCATTGCGGCGGCTCGTCACCCACGATCCATGCCGCCTTACCTAGCCGAACCCGGTGCCCGGCCACGACTCCCTTCAGTCCGTAGCCGTGCACCTCGCAGACCTCGGTTGGAACATCCAGCGCAAGCCCGCGTGCGGTACCCGCGATGACGATTGCTCGGGCTAGAACGTGAGGCGAGAGTTGTTCAAGTGACGAGGCGACTCGCAGCACTTCCTCGCCGCTCACGGTCGCTCCGGCGGGAATCACATCGGCGACCTCCGGCATGCCGGCCGTCAAAGTGCCGGTCTTGTCGAAGAGGATCACCCGCCCGGCGGCCAGCCGCTCCAGCGCGGCACCACCCTTGATGACAACACCCACCCGGGCCGCGCGCGACAGTCCCGACATAATCGCGATCGGTGCGGCCAGCAGCAACGGGCACGGTGTCGCGACGACCAGCACCGCAACCGCACGAACCGGTTCACCGCTCACCGCCCACGCGATCCCGGCGACAATGAGCGTCAGCGGAACGAAGAGAACAGCGGCCCGATCGGCCGCCCGCACGAACGGTGCGGACGACGCCTGAGCCTGCTCAACCAGACGTACAACACCGGCATAGGTCGACTCCGCCGCCGATGCGACGGCAACAATCTCGAAGGGCTCGCCAGCGTTCGCCACGCCGCTGCGCACGTCATCGCCCTGGACGCGCTCGACCGGCATCGGCTCGCCGGTTAATGCGGACTCATCGAGCAGCGCGGCCGAGAGCAAGCGGCCGTCTACTGCGACGACCTCTCCCGCCCCCACCACGAGGCGATCGCCGATGCAGATCTCATCGACGTCGACCTCAGCGATGCTGTCGCCGAGCCGGCGACGAGCCACCCGCGGCGCTCGCTCCACCAACCTGCTGAGATCGCGCCGCGCGCGCGCGTCGGCCCGCGTTTCAAGCAGTTGGCCACTGGCCAGCATGACCGCGATCATCGCTCCGGCGAATTCCTCGCCGACCGCGATCGCACCGGCCAGCGCGAGTAGCGCGATCACGTCGACCGTCGGCTGACGCCGCCGCACGGCAACGACGATCGACATCGCGGAGAAGCTCAGTCCCAGCAAGCTCGCTGCAGCCCAGAGCGGGACCCCCACCGACTGCTCGCCGGCCAGCCAGGCCACCGAGCCGACGAGTAGCAGCACAGTCGATGCCCCGAAAAGCGTGAGAACCCGATTCCGAACCAGCCAAGTCACGACTCCATCCTCACTGTTTCGTTCGGTTAGCCTCAGGGCCTAAAGCCCTAGCCGATAAGGCTGCAGCCGCCCCGCTCCTTATCCGTAGAGAGCTGTTCCAGAGCCGTCGCGCCACAAGCGCGGCGTTGCGCCTGCGGCGGCAACGAATGCGCCAACGGCGGGACTTAGGACCTGACGTCGACGGGACGACGGCTCCTA
>DASRZB010000302.1:0-7803 GCA_035653855.1 Acidothermaceae bacterium
GAACTAGGTGGGTCATGGTCCGAGCGTCGCTATCGGTACTACTAGGACACCGTCCGGGCGGCGGTAGGCCGGCGAGCGTGTGGTGATTACTGCGGTGAAGATCGGTTCGCCGACTTTGCTCGTGTCGACCTTCTCGAGAAATCGCAGCAACGAGATCGCAGCGTTGTCCGCGTCTTCCGGATTCATCTTTACCTCGACTGGAGCCCAGCGTCCGTCCTCCAGCGTTAGCACGACGTCGACTTCGTGGCCGTTGTTGTCCCGCCAGTGGTTGAGGGTGCCGCCCAAGGGCTGGGCGTAGATGCTCAGATCTCGGACAACCATCGCCTCGAAGTGAAATCCGGTGGCGCCCAGGTCCGCCAGTAGCTGCCGCGGCCCGGTGCCGAGCGCGGCCACACCCAGCGACGGGTCGACCATGTAGCGCGTCGGTGACTTGCGCAGTGGAGTGCTCGACCGCATGTGTGGTGCCCACGCCGGAATGTCCTCGACCACCATCAGGCGGTTCAACGTCTTCAGATAGGCAGCAACCGTGTCTCTGTCGGCCGGCCCGTCTGCGCCACCAACATCCTTCGCGAGAGACTGCACACTCATCTCGGTGCCGACACCGCGACCAAGCGCGGTCAAGAGCTTGCGGACCTGCTGTGGGTCTCGCCTGACACCTAGACTCTGGACATCGACTTCGACCAGGTTGCGCAGGTAGTCACGCAGCCACTGCCGTGCGTCGGTGACGCCGGCGCCGATGAGATCGGGCCAGCCACCCACCACGATCTGGTCGACCAGTTCCGGGATGCTGAGACCAGGATCCAGCGCGGCTGGAATGCCACCTGCGAACAGGTCGGCAAGCGACACAGACCCGGCTGAGTATCCGGCCTCATACAGGCTCATCGGGCGCATCCGCAGCGTCGAGATCCGCCCAGCCCCGGAGTGGCGTCGGGTGTCATCGTTGGGCGTCGCAGATCCGGTGAGGATGAACTGGCCCCGTTGCGGCGAACGATCGTCTACGGCGCGGCGCACCAGATCCCACAGCGCTGGCACGATCTGCCACTCGTCGAACAGGATCGGGGTCTGCTGTCCGAACAGGACCTCCGGAGCAGCCGCGACCAGCGCTCGCGCGCCAGCATCGACATCAAGGCGGACGACGCTGCGTGCTACCTGCGTCGCCGTCGCTGTCTTTCCGCACGCCTTCGGGCCGTCGAGGAGCACCGCCCCAGCCGAGGACATCCTCGCGGTGAGCTCGCCATCGGCAACACGCGGCAGATACGGTCGCGCCACGCTTGCTTCCCCTCAACGGGTGAATCCTATCTATTCTGACCGGCAAATCCTATAGCAACTAACCAGCAAATCCTATTCCGCCCAACCGGCAATTCGTAGGGGAAACTACGGCTCCCTGGGACGCGCCGAGGACACCGCCGTGGGTTCATACGAAAGCCCGCGCAACGACGGCGGCCTTCCGCGCGCCTTTCGTCGGGATGCTCGGCTACCGTCGTCCCGTGCCCGACTTCGACCAACCGACGGCCGTCGATCGGGCACGGCTCGAGTCGCTGCGGTACGCGGTCAACGACGAGGCTGCCCAGTACATCGCGATCATGCGGCTCTTCACTGCAGGCACTGCCGGCCTGCTTTCTGACCAAAGCGCAGCCGAGGTAGCGAGCCGCCTTGCGGAGGGCGGCCTCGAGCTTGACATCGACACCGTCGACGCTCGGCTGAGTTACCTGGTCGAGCATGGCAACCTGGCTCGCAGCCCTCGTGAGACCGAGGCGCGCAGCGTCAAGGAATACCTCACCAATAGGGCCCGCTATCAACTCACCCAGCGCGGTGAACTCGTGCACCGCCAAGTCGAGCAATTGCTCGCCTCGGCCGACGCAGCACGCGAAGTCTCCAGTGAGATGCTCGGCGGCATTCTTGAGGGTCTGCGCGGGCTGGCGCGTTACGACGACGCGGCGCTTCGGGTGGCTGACCCCGACACGGTCGCGCGCGAGGTCGGCACGTTGTTCGCCCAGTTCGAGCGGCTCGTGGAGTCGACCCGCGACTTCTACACCTATCTATCGCACGTGCTGGTTCGCTATGACCTAGGTCGCGCGGAGTTCCAGGCGTTCAAGGCCGCGCTCCTCGACTACTTGCAACGCTTCGTTGACGAGGTCGCGCGCAACATGCCACAAATCGCCGACGAGTTGAGCGGCGTGCTGACTCGCGTCGAGTTGATCGTCGCCCGAGCTAACAGCGGTCAGCGACTCGTCGGCATCGACGGCACCGAAGCGCGGCGCGCACGAGGGCTCGACGCACGAGACTGGGCGGGCCTTGGCGCCTGGTTTCTCGGCGAGCGCGGCCGGCGCAGCGACGCCGAGGAGGTCCGCGCGCTCGCCACCCAGGCCATGCGTGCGCTGTTGGTCAATCTGCGGCGGATCGCCGCCACCGGCGAACGCGAGGTCAGCCGTTACGAAGATCTCCTCACCCTCGCGCGATGGTTCGATCGCGCTGACGACGTTACCTGCCACGCGTTATGGGCCGCTGCGTACGGGCAATATTCCTGCCGCCACCTCGGCTTCCCCGCCCGGCCTGATGGCCCCGACGCGGAGTCGCTGCCGTCGACGGCGTCGTGGTGGCGGGCACCGGTCGCCGACGTTCCGCTGACGCTTCGCCTCTCAGGCGACCGGGCGATTCGTGGGCGCTCCGCGAAGCGCGCCGATTTCTCGGCCGCCAAGGCGGCCCGCTTGGCCGAACGCGAAGCGCTCGAACGGCGCCGTCGCGCCGCGCTGGCAGAACTGTTCGCGCTTCGGGGTGATCTCGGACGGGTCAAGATGTCAGACGACGCGCGAGCCGTTCTACTCGATCTGTACAGCCGCGCGCTCGCCGATCGCGATCCGTCCGGAACGCGAGCTTCGCAGGTTGACGTGCCCGAAGTTGCGGCCGCGCTGCAGGTGCGGCACGAGCCCGGCCGATCGACCGTCGTGGCCAGTCCGAGCGGTCGGTTGGAGATGGTGGACGTCGTCCTCGCGATCACCGAAGTACGCATCGCTGCAGCTTCCGCGGCAACCAGTGAGGTCAGCGCGTGAGTATCGCCGGCCGCATCGAGCGGCCCGCACCTGCCGATGATGTGCAGTCGGCGGCGGAACGACGTCAGGCCGCACGCGCGTTGCTACGACGTCCCTTCTTGACGGACGACGGCAGCAGCGGCGCCGCAGACGAGCTGCGGCTAGTGCGACGCCACCGCGCCGACCTGGAGCGGTTGTTCGCCGAGGGACTCGGCTACCGGCTTGTCGTCGAGCCACGCGCCGCCCGCCTCTTCAAAGCCGGACTTGGTCGCGACGGCACTCGTCCGTTGCGTCGCGGCAACGCCGCCGGCACACCGTTCACGCCCCGGGCTTACGCACTGCTCTGTCTGACTATCGCCGCGCTTACCCGCTGCAAAGAGCAGTTGCTCATCGACGAGCTCGTCGCCGAGATCCGTTCCGCGATTGCTGAAGCTCGCCTCGATATCGATCTCGACTCGCACGCCGATCGCCGAGCGCTCCACGCGGCGATCGTGGCGCTCATCGAGTTCGGCGTCGTCGTCGAACGTGATGGGGATCTGGCGGGATGGGCAGACGACGCGCGCGTGCAATCTCTCCTCGACGTGCGCCGCGAACGGCTGCGGCTCCTCATCGTGCGCGCGCTCACGAACGTCGAGACACCCGATGAATTGCTCGACGTCGCCGCGTTGCCGTCTGCCGCGGGCGGTGCGCGGGTTGCCATCCGTCGACAGTTGCTGGAATCGCCCGTACTCTCGTTGACCGACCTGACCGAAGATCAGCAGGAATGGTGGAGTCGCAACCGAAATCGCGAGCGCGAGTGGTTTCGCGATCGGTTTGGGCTCGACCTCGAATTGCGAGCTGAGGGCGCTGCCGCAATCGACCCGGAGGAAGAACTCAGCGACGCCGATTTCCCTGGCCCTGGCTCGGCGCGACACGTCGCGCTGCTGCTGCTCGAACGGCTCGTCGACACGGCGCGCTCCGCAGCGCTAGACGCACCGACATCGTCGCGGATCTGGCGCCGAGTAGCGGCTGCAGACGTCGATGCCGCGCTGGCCGCTGTACATGCCGAATACTCTGGCACGCTGCGCCGTGCATACAAGGACGACGTGGTGCTCCTTCAGCACGATGCCCTCGAGGTGCTTGTGTCGTTCGGGCTGATCGCGCGGTCGGCAGACGGCTATCTCGTACACGCCGCAGCGGCGCGTTACCGTGTGCACACCACTCTCGCGGACGACGGACCGACCCACGAGCGTTCTCTATTTGCCGAGATCGATGTCGATCCGACCAACACGTCGTCCTACGGCGAGGGGTGAGCGCCGTGCGACTGATGGCCGACGAGTCCGCGGTGATCGGCGACCCGCAGCGATTCAGGCTGCGACGTGCGGGCGTGCTGAACGTCTGGCAGTACGACGACCAGGTATTCGAGTTTGCAGGCGGACGGCTGCTGTTGCGCGGAGCCAATGGCGCTGGAAAGTCTAAGACGCTGGAGATGCTGCTGCCGTTCGTCCTTGACGGCGACAAGTTACACATGACGGCGTCCGGCCGGCACCACACCAGCCTGATCTGGCTGATGCTCGACGGCGCCGATCTCGGGGCCGCGACACGCACCGGCTACTTGTGGGTCGAGTTCACCCGCCCGGTTGACGACGTGCAAGGGCGATCCGCCGAAGAGGTCTTCACGTGTGGTGTGGGGATCCGGGCGTCGCAGTCCAGCCGCTCCGTGACGTCGTGGTACTTCACTTATCCGGGCCGGGTTGGTGACGACCTAATGCTTGAGGACGAGCTTGGCCCGCTCAGTCGCGAACGCTGCCGAGAGGCGCTCGGTTCCGCGGGCGCGTTCTTCGACAGTGCGCGGCAATACAAGGAACATGTCGGACGCCGGCTCTTCGGGCTCGATATCACGCGCTACAACGAACTGCTGCGGTTGCTGTACTGGTTACGCCAACCGCAAATCGGCGAGGACATCGAACCGGGACGGCTCGCCGACATCCTCGCCATCGCGTTACCTGAGCTCGACGAGGCTGCAGTGCGCTCAGTTGGTGACTCTCTCGACCAGCTCGCGGAATTCGGTGACGAACTCGACCGTCGCGCACGGGCTGCGGATGCGGTTGCGGGTCTCGCGGCGACCTATCGCAATTATGCAGCTGGGGTGGTCGCCGAGCGCGCCAGTGCCTTGCGTGCCGCCGATCGAGATCGCCGGCATGCTCGACGCGCGCTTGAACAGCGTCGTCGCGATCTCATCGGCATCGATTCCGCATTGTCAGACGCTGAGCAGGACGCGCGCAATGCACGCCGCGAAAAGACACAAGCCGATGATGCGATTCGTGGGCTGGAGGCAGGTCCCGAGGCGCGCAGCGAGCAAGTGTTGTTGGAAAAGGACCGGCGGGCACGCGAGCTGCGCCAGGTCGCCGATCAAGCGCGGGCTCGCGCGCGCTCCGACGAACAACGACTGCGCGAGCGAAGCGCACGAGACGAGCAGCGGACCAGCGACCTGCTCGGCGAAGTAGGCGCGATCGCGACCGAATCGCACGCGCTTGCCACTGAGCTCGCCCACTGCGACGTCGAAACCGCGTTCGCGCCTCCCGCCGTCTTCGGGCAGCCACGTTTGCGTGAACACGGTGATGCCGAGGCGATCGTCGCGGCGGTTGACGTACTGACGACGTCGCTTCGAGAAGCGACCGATGCGCTCGGTGCTCGGCTGGCCGCCGTCCACGTCGTTCGTGACGCACTCGAAGATGTCAGGAGGGCGGACGCCGCCCGCGCTGACGCTCAGCGAGTCGAGGAGGCGGCCGAGCAGCGCGAGGAAGCCGCAGCTCGTCGGCACGAGACTGCCGATGCTGCCGCGGGCACTGCAGAAGAACAGCTTCGTGGCGACCTTCGCCAATGGGCGACGCTGCCACTTTCCGCGCAGGTCGATGTGCCAGCTGTCGCCCTGCCCGACGATTTCACCAACGCTGCCCTCGACGAGCTGCCAAACGTTGCCCGAGCGGCTGCGCAACCGGGGGTTGAGACCGCGCGCGCGGCCGAAATTGAGGCAGCCAGCCGAGCAGCGAGCGCGGCCGCCGCACTGGCGCAACTCCACTCCCGCCGGACCGCGGTCGAGGCGCAACCGGAGCCCGCCCCCGCACCTCCCGCGCTGCCGCGACTGAGTCGCGACGAGACTGCCGTTCCGCTCTGGCGACTCGTCGATTTCGCCGCCGACGTGCCGCAACCGGAACGAGCCGCGATCGAAGCTGCGCTCGAATCGTCCGGGATCCTCGACGCGGCAATTCGTCCTGACGGGTCGGTTCTCGCACCTGGCGAGTTCGACACCGTGCTGTCCAACGGACCCGCAACGAGCGCTGGGCCGACACTGGCCGACGTCCTGGTTGTCACTGTTGCCGACACGAAAGTTCCTGCGGACGTCGTCGCGGGTGTGTTGCGGCGCGTCGTTGTGCGTGAACGGCTCGACGACGTCGAAGACCCCGCGCATGCGGCGATCGGGCGAGACGGCGGCTGGTGCCTCGGGGTGCTCAGCGGCCGCGCCTCGAAACCGGTGCCGCAGTATGTCGGTGCGAGCGCCCGTGCTGTTGAGCGGCGTCGCCGACTGACCGAGATCGATGATGAGATCGCACGCACCACGGTCGCACTCGATACCGCACGACGCGATGGCCAGACCGCGACGGCGCAACGTATCGCGCTCGAGACGTGGCTTCGACAGATGCCCTCGTCGACCGTTCTACGTGAGGCCCGGACCACGCTCTCCGCGGCCTCCGATGACCTTGGGCGTGCGGCGGTCGATGCAAACGCCGCGCGCGCCCACGCCGCACGAGCACGATCGGTGCTGGCCGAACTTTGGCACGTGCTTGACGACCTTGCCCGAGTGAACGCTTTGCCCACCGACCGAACGGGACTCGACGCCCGCGCCGAGCAGTTGAGTCAGCTGACGAGACAGCGCGACCGGTTGGCCGCGAACGTTAGCCGGCTGCCTGCGACGCTGGCCAGGTGGAGCGACGACTTCGCCAGCCGCCAAGCCGACTCGCTTGTCGCACAGCAGACCGTACGTGACGCAGAGGCAGCCGAGAGTCTTGCGGCAGCCGCCGAAGCCGAACACACCTTGCTGCTGCACGCACTCGGTGCCGGCGTCGCTGCCCTGCACGAAAAGCTGGCGATGCAACGACAGCTTGCAGCCGACGCGCAGTCACGGGCGGATGCGTCCGAGTCTGTGCTTCGGGAACTGGGAGAAAAGCGCGGCGCCACGACGTCCGACATCAGGATCGCCGAATCCCACTTCGCCGACGTTGCCGCGTCCGTGGCAGCGGTGGCCACTCGGTTGGCGCATTTGCTCGACGTGCCAGGACTGTTTTCGGCCGGCCTAGGTCGCGATCCGACTGCCGCCGAGACCGCCGTACTCGGTACGCTCCGCACACCCGAGCATGCCGCGGTCGACCGATTGGCCGCAGACGTCGAACACGTCGTGACTCGTTACGCCGAGGAAGCCGCGCCCGCGAAGAATGTTGGCGAAAGTGACATCTACAGCGAGTGGCAGGTCGTGGCATCGGGACCGGCTGCCGAGACACAGCCGCGCGTCATTGAGGTCGGTGGCGTGCTCGCCGTCCTTGCCCAGGACGACGCCGGGGAGCATCCGTTGCCAACCCTGGCGGTGCGACTGGCGGCCAGGGTGGCTGCGGACCGAGAGTTGTTGAGCAATCGCGAGCGTGCCCTGTTCGAGGAGCATCTGCTCGGTGAACTCGGCGAGGCATTGCGAGCTCGCCGACAGGAGGCTACCGATCTTGTCGCCGCGATGAATCGGCTG
>DASRZB010000303.1:0-3640 GCA_035653855.1 Acidothermaceae bacterium
AGGTCGACGACAAATCCCGATTACTCGTCGAACGCACTCGAGAAGCACTCGACCGGGCAATCCGCGCGGTAGTACCCGGCCGGTCGTTCAACGTCATCGGCCGAGTCATCGAAAGCTACGCGAAGCGTTTCGGTTATGGCGTCGTCCGTGATTTCACCGGACACGGCATCGGCACGCTGTTCCATTCCGGCCTCATCGTTCCGCACTACGACCTGCCCGAATACGACCTGCCGATGATGGTGGGCATGACGTTCACGATCGAGCCGATGTTGACCCTCGGCACCGTCGACTACGACGTGTGGCCAGACGGCTGGACCGTCGTGACTAAAGACCGTGCCCGCAGCGCCCAATTCGAACATACGATCTTGGTAACCAATTCCGGGGCCGAAATCCTCACCGCCCCCTGACGATGACCTAAGAAGGGGCCCTGCCGTCTGCGCCGGGCCAATCCAGTGCGGCCCGACCGAACGAACAGGCGGGTATGGCGGTTTTTTCGTGGACGACGATGGGTTGGGCGTCCCTAGCCGCGCTCGGCGGCGTGGCGCTCGTCGTCACTGTCACGTTCGTCACAGCACTTCGGGTCGGTCGCCACAACGTCATCGACACCGCGTGGGGCCTTGGGTTCCTGGCAGCACTGCTAGCCGCCGACGCCGTCGCACTCTTCTCGAGGCACCACGGTGGCGCCGAGCGACGCGTCCTCATCACGGTGCTGACCGCACTCTGGGCGCTGCGCTTGGCACTCCACATGGCCCTACGTGGCCGTGGTGAGGGTGAGGATCCCCGCTACGTGGCCATGCTCGCCGACGCACCTGGCAACCGCACGCTCTATGCGCTGCGCAAGGTGTACCTCGTCCAGGCCCTCGCGATGTGGTTCGTTTCGCTGCCGCTGCAGGTGACCGCCGTCCGGGGTGGCTCGATCGGGCTTCTCGGCTGGCTCGGCGTCGCCATATGGATCGTCGGCTTCGTCTTCGAAGCCGGCGGTGACTGGCAGCTGAACGCCTTCAGGAACGACCCAGCGAACAAGGGCAAGGTCATGGACCGCGGCCTCTGGCGCTACACCCGCCACCCGAACTACTTCGGCGATGCGGCCCAGTGGTGGGGCTTCGCGCTCATCGCCTTCGCGCACTGGCCCGGCATCATCACCATCGCCTCCCCCGCGCTCATGACCTGGTTCCTGGCTCGCAAGACTGGCAAGCCGTTGCTCGAGTCGCACCTCACAGCGTCCAGGCCCGGCTACCGCGAGTACATCGAGGCCACCAGCGGCTTCTTCCCGCTCCCGCGACGTGCACGGACCACCACCGCATCGGGCAGGCCTTCGTGACCGCCACGTCAAGGCGGTCGGTCGCGGTCGTCGGCGCGGGAGTGTCCGGGCTGACGGCGGCATGGATCCTGCAACGTCACGCCGAAGTGACCCTCTATGAAGCGCTGCCCAGGCTCGGCGGACACGCTCACACGCATGACGTTCCAGCTGGCGATCGCTACGTCCACGTCGACAGCGGGTTCATCGTCCATAACCAGCGGACCTACCCCAACTTGCTCCGCCTGTTCGCTGAGCTCGGCGTCGAAACCCGCGAGACACAGATGAGCATGTCGGTGCGCTGCGACGGCTGCGGACTTGAGTACGCCGGCTCCAAAGGGTTCGGCGGCGTCTTCGCACATGCGAGCTCGCTGCGAAATCCGTCGTACTTGCGAATGCTGGCGGAGGTCAAGCGATTCCACCTCGCCGCACGCCGTCTGCTGCGCCAGCATGAGGACACCCCGCGCACGCTCGACGCCTTCCTTCGGGAAGGTCATTACTCGCGATACTTCACCCAGCACTTCATGGTTCCCGTCGTCTCGTGCGTGTGGTCGTGCTCGCCAGGAACCGCACTCATGTATCCCGCGCGCTACCTCTTCCAGTTCCTCGACCACCACGGACTGCTCTCAGTCTCCGGCTCGCCGACGTGGCGCACCGTCGTCGGAGGTTCGCGGACATATGTCGAGCGAGCCACCAAGGAGCTGACGGCCGTTCGCACTCAGACCCCGGTCCGGACGGTGACCCGAAGCGGTAGCGGCGTCGAGATCCGGGACGCCGACGGGCGGGCGCACTGGCACGACCGCGTCGTCGTCGCTACGCACGCCGATGAGGCGCTGGCCATGCTGGCCGATCCGACGCCTGCACAGCGGCGCATTCTCGGAGCATTCACCTACTCGGTGAACCGCACCGCCTTGCATACCGACGCCTCGCTGCTGCCGACCTCACAGCGGGTCAGAGCATCGTGGAACTACCGCCTCGACGCATGTCAGACGACGGCGGATCGGGTTCGCGTGAGCTACGACATGAACCGCCTTCAGGGCCTTGCCGAAGACGTAAACTACGTCGTGACGCTCAATGCCGACGACCGGATCGCTGCGGCTCAGCTGATCGCGACGATGGACTACACCCATCCCATCTACACGACGGATTCACTGGCAGCGCAAGCTGAACTGCCGTCGCTGTCAGATGGTGTGATCGCATTTGCCGGGGCCTACCACGGCTGGGGATTTCATGAAGATGGCTGCGCATCGGGAGTGCGGGCAGCGGAAAGTCTCGGCGTCACATGGTGACGTGTATGTGGGGCGTCACATGGTGACCGTCACGCCCGCGCTCTATCGAACCGAAATCGCCCACACCCGCCGTCGTCCTTGGCGGCACAGCTTCCGGTACCGCCACCCCATGTGGCTGATCGACGTCGCCGAGGTCCCGAATGGGGCGCTGCTCGGGGGCCTATTGCGGTTCGAAGCGCGCGACCATCTTGGTGACCCGACGCACACGATTCGCGACAACGTCGTCGATTGGGTCGGCGCCCAGGGCATCGCCGTGGCGGGCGATCGCATTGTGATGCTCGCCAATCCCCGCATGCTCGGTTACGTGTTCAATCCGATCACGGTGTACTGGTGCCTGGTTGGCAACACGGCGCATCGTGAAACCACGGTCAGATGCGTCATCGCCGAGGTGCACAACACCTATGGGGGCCGGCACTGCTATCTCCTCACGCCGGACACCGCGGGCCGGGCGAGCATCGACAAGGCGCTCTACGTCTCGCCCTTCAATCCGGTCGACGGCAGCTACGACATGCGCTTCACGGTGCCCACGGACCTTGTGCACGTCGGCATAGTCCTGCGGCGCGAGGGGCAGGTTGCCTTCAGCGCAACCCTGAACGGTCGGCGCGCCGCAGTCACGACCTCGACAACCCTGCGCACGCTGCTGCACTACCCCTTGGGAGCCTTGCGAGTGACGGCGCTGATTCGCTATCAAGGCATCAGGCTTTTCCTGCGCGGCCTGCCTGTCGTCCGGCGGCCCGCCGTGCCCGATCGCACAACGCCGGAGGACTCGAAGATCCTGATTCGCTCAAAGCCCTGAACCGCTCCCAGACCCCGAGAGGCCAGGCGTGACTACGTACGAGCTCCAACCACGACAGGCGAGCAGCGCACCGGCTGGCCCGTGGACGCAGCTACCCGCCGTCCCGCGTGCTCCGATCCACGCCGCGATCGCACGGCGGATCTTCACGAGAGCCGCGGCGCGACTCGGCGTGACCGTCCAACTGCCCGACGGACGGCTGCTCGTCAAACCCCCGCGCATCGACGCGGACGCAACTGCAACGCCGGTCATGCGCCTGCA
>DASRZB010000304.1:0-2496 GCA_035653855.1 Acidothermaceae bacterium
GACACGGCGGGCTTCCAGGGCATCCGGTTCATCGTCGCCGTCGGCACGATCACCGCGACCGCCGTCACCTCGGTCAAGGTCCAGGACGGCGCGGCCGCGAACCTGTCGGACGCGGCCGACGTTGCCGGCACCGGCCTGACGATCACCGCCGGCGGGGCGGACGACAACTCCATCTGGATCATCGACATCTTCCGGCCGGTCAAGCGGTATTGCACGGTCAACGTGCTCCGCGGCACGGCGAACGCCGTCATCGACGGCGCCTTCGCCGAGCTCTACGACGGTCGCTACTACCCCGAGGCCAAGGACGCGACCGTCCACGGCCAGAAGGTCCTCACGAGCCCGATCGACGGGACGCCGTAGCAGTCACCAGGGCCCGGGGGCGTCAGGGCACAGCGTTCCCGGGCCCGCACCAAGACGGAGGCACACATGGCCACCATCGCAGTCACCTCATCCGACGTCACCCGCGCCGCTCGCGCGGGTGCGATGGCGGCCGTCAACCTCTGCACGGGTCTGGCCGGCAACGCCGACTCGACGAACATCGCGGACCGCGGCGGCCTGACCGGCGGCGGGGCGCTCGTCATCACGAACGTCGCCGGTGCCATACCCACCGTGACCGTGAACATCGAGGGCTCGGCCGATGGGGTCGCCTGGTTCAACATCCCGTATGCCCTCGTGTCCTCGCCACGGACCTTCGTGCTCACGGCCCTGACGATCACGACCGCCGCAACGACGACGTATCTCCTCCAGGAGCTCGTCTTCTGGCGCTTCATCAAGACCGTCCAGAGCGCCAATACGAACGAGAGCCTGACGGTCGACTACTACCCATCGGCCAGCTAAGGAGCACGCCATGACGATCAGGGCCACCCAGGGCATCGCATCGGGCTACGGGACCTATGCGCCCGGCGACCTCATCGACACGGACATGCCGGAGCCGGTCCGCGACGCATGGCTCGCCGCCGGCATCGCGGTCGACGAGCCGGAGCCGGCAGCAGAGAAGCCGAAGCGAGCCGCGCCGGTCGAGCGGGCCACCGTGAAGGCGCCCGAGGCGGCCGTCGGGCGCCGACTGCGCAGCAACGAGACGCCGCAGCGCCGCTTCGTCGCGAACACCGCGGAGCGCACTGAGTGATCCGCGTCGACGTCTGGTTGCCGGATCCAGCCTCGGTCCTTGCGGCCGGGGCCTTCGGCGCGGGCGCCCTCATTCGCCTCGAGTCAGGCCCCTCCGAGACCGGCGCGTTCACCGAGATCACGACGATCGCGGTCGTATCCACGACGGTCGAGTACACGTTCTGGGACACGGCCGGCGACAACACGTTCTGGTACCGCTGGCGGGTCAGCAACTCGGGCGACACGCTGACCTCGCCGTACTCCGACCCGTTCCCGGGCACGAGCCCGACGGCGAACGTCCTGCCGACGAGCTACGCCGACCTCGGTCGCCTGCTCACCCTGTTCAGCGCGTCCGCCCGACCGACGACGCCGGCGAAGCTCACCCGCCTCTCGGAGCTGCTCAACGTGGCGACTGACCAGGTCATCCAGGAGTGCGGCGGGCGCGACTACTTCCGCCACCCGGCGACCGGGACGTCGGTCTGGACGCTCGACGGCGACGGCAGCGACGTCCTCCACATCCACGAGGGCCTCGTCTCGCTCAGCCTGCTCGAACTGTCCTTCGACGGCGGCTTCACGTTCGTCCCGGTCAACGGTCCGTCCGGCATGCCGACGGTCCGGAGCGACTACCTCCTCACCGGCGACAGCCCGTACAGCCTCGAGCCGATCCCCGCCGGCGAGCCGTACTTCCACATCAAGATGACGGGCTTCGGCCAGTACGTGAACTTCGTCCCGACCGTCAGCGCCGCCCGGCTCACCGGCGTCCGCGGCTGGCCGGCCTTCCCGCCCTCGCTCGTCGAGGCGACGGCCCAGCGGGCCCGCCAGCTCGCGTACGCGGAGGGCAGCTACTCAGGGTCGATGGCCGGTGGACCCGACGAGTTCGGCCACCCCGCGACGACCGATCGCTTCTGGCCGCAGAGCCTCTACAACTTCCTGACCCGCGAGCACGAGCGGTTCATGGCCTGCCACATCGGGTCGATCGGCAACCGGAGCCTGTCATGGCAGTGACCGAGGAGGTCCGCGTGGTCG
Organism: Acidothermaceae bacterium; assembly: GCA_035653855.1. Classification (GTDB taxonomy): domain Bacteria; phylum Actinomycetota; class Actinomycetes; order Acidothermales; family Acidothermaceae; genus PALSA-607. The sequence goes on from DASRZB010000304.1 coordinate 2,131, forward strand.
GGCTGCCCGCGATCATGAAGCTCCTCAGCCAGTACGAGGGCCAGCCGCTCCAGAACGCGATGCGCAAGGCCGTTCGCGCCGGCGCGAAGCCGTTCCAGGCGTCGCTCAAGGCCGTCGCCGCATCGTCGCGGGTGCCGCGCTCGTTCCAGAAGGTCCCGGCGGCCAAGGTTACGACCCATGGCGGCTCTGGGCGCTCGGTGGAAGCGTACGTCCGCCCGAAGAGCCCGCTGTTCAACAGCTTCGAACCGGGCGCCGGCGCTCACACGATCTCACCGGGCGCCGGAGGCCTGCTCGGTGGACCGGCCGGTGGCGACGGCTGGACGACGGCGGGCCGCAAGCGCCCCGCGGCCTTCGCCGCTCGCGGCC
>DASRZB010000305.1:0-4216 GCA_035653855.1 Acidothermaceae bacterium
TCGGTCGTCACATAACCGAGTCTTTGGGACGCCAGGGGTAACCTACTCAACTCGGCAAATGTGTGCGTTGGCCAGCAAACACGTGCGGCCGAGCCCCACCCGTTGTACGAGTGGCAACAGGGACGCGCGACGCGCGACGCACCTAGACGCCGAGTGGGTGCCAGACGGTCTTGGTCTCCAGAAAAGTGGTCAGCCGATCGGTGCCAGGGTCGCGTGACCAGTCGGGCTCCACGTCGTCCGGCCTTCGCACTCGCTTGAGATTGTCGGCCGCTGCCATCTCGAGATCGCGCCACTGCGTAAGCGGTGCGCCGCTGAGATCGAGGCCGTTGACGTCGGCGTGTGACGCGAGCCAGGGTGCCACCTCGGCGACCCGGCCGGTCAGCATGTTGACGACGCCGCCCGGTAGGTCGGACGTCGCAAGTACCTCGGTCAACGTGATCGCGGGCAGCGGTCGCAGCTCACTTGCGAGGACGACGGTGGTGTTGCCCGTCGCGATCGCCGGCATCAGTACAGACACCAAACCAAGCAGGCTCGACGTCGCGGGTGCGACGATCGCAACGATGCCGGTCGGCTCCGGTACGGAGAAGTCGAAGAACGGGCCGGCCACCGGGTTCGCAGCACCGACGACCTGAGCCACCTTGTCTGTCCAGCCGGCATACCAAACGACGCGGTCGACCGCGGCGTCGACGGCTGCTGCCGCAGCGTCAACCTTGCCGCCCTCGGCTTCGTGTACCTCGGTGACGAACTGGTCGCGGCGACCTTCCATGACCTCGGCGACGCGATACAGCACCTGCCCGCGGTTGTATGCGGTCGCACGTGACCAACCTCCGAACGCTGCTCGCGCCGCGACGACGGCATCGCGCGCGTCCTTGCGTGACGCGAGTGCGGCGTTCGCCGCGAAGTCGCCGTGGTGATTCGTGACGGGGTAGCTGCGCCCCGACTCGCTGCGCGGGAACGCGCCACCTATATAGAGCTTGTAGGTTTTGCGGACGCCGATCCGGTCTGCCTCGTCGGACTTCTTCGCTCTCATCGCTTACTTTTCCTTTGCGAGGTAGGCCTCGAGACCGTGCCGGCCGCCCTCGCGGCCGAAGCCCGACTCCTTGTAACCGCCGAACGGCGAGGCTGGGTCGAACTTGTTGAAGGTGTTCGCCCACACGACGCCGGCGCGCAAGCGGTCGGCCATCCAGAGGATGCGGCTGCCCTTGTCGGTCCAGACCCCGGCCGACAACCCGTAAGGAGTGTTGTTCGCCTTCTCGATTGCTTCGTCGGGCGTGCGGAATGTGAGCACTGACAGCACCGGCCCGAAGATCTCCTCGCGGGCGATGCGATGCGCTTGGGTGACGCCGGTGAAGATGGTAGGCGGGAACCAGAAGCCGCGCTCTGGCAACTCGCAGGCCGGCGACCACCGCTCGGCACCCTCTGCCTCGCCGATGTCGGAGAGCTCGCGAATGCGCGCGAGCTGAACGTATGAGTTGATCGCGCCGACATCGGTATTCTTGTCGAGCGGGTCGCCGAGGCGCAGCGTCGACATCCGTCGGCGCAACCGGTCGAGCACCTCATCGGCAACCGACTCCTGAACAAGCAACCGCGAGCCGGCGCAACACACGTGGCCCTGGTTGAAGAAGATCCCGCCGACAATGCCCTCGATCGCTTCGTCGATCGGTGCGTCGTCGAACACGATGTTGGCGGCCTTGCCCCCGAGCTCAAGACTGAGCCGTCTTCTGGTCCCAGCAAGGGTTTTCGCGATCGCGCGGCCGACTTCCGTCGAGCCGGTGAAGGCGACCTTGTCGACGCCCTCGTGGCCGACCAGCATCTTGCCGGTGTCGCCGGCGCCCGTGACGATGTTCACCACTCCAGCCGGGAGGCCGGCCTGCTGGCAGATCTCCGCGAACACCAGCGCGGTTAACGGCGTGGTCTCTGCGGGCTTCAGTACAACGGTGTTGCCGCAGGCAAGCGCAGGCGCGATTTTCCACGCGAGCATCATCAGCGGGAAGTTCCACGGGATGACCTGAGCTGCCACGCCGATCGGCTTGGGGTTGGCACCAAATCCTGCGTGCTCGAGCTTGTCGGCCCAGCCCGCGTAATAGAAGAAGTGGGCCGCGACGAGCGGCAAATCGACGTCCCGCGATTCTTTGATTGGCTTGCCGTTGTCGAGGGACTCGAGCACCGCGAGTTCGCGCGAACGTTCCTGAATGATGCGAGCGATGCGGAACAAGTACTTCGAGCGTTCTTTGCCGGGCATCGAGCCCCAGACGCCGTCGAACGCCTTGCGAGCTGCGGCGACAGCGCGGTCGATGTCGCTCGGGCCGGCCTCGGAGATTTCGGCAAGCACTTCTTCGCTTGCCGGGTTGATGGTCTTGAACGTCTCGCCGTCCTCGGGCTCGACGAACTCGCCGCCGATGAACAGGCCGTAGGAGCTGGCGATGTTGACGATCGCCCGCGACTCAGGCGCTGGTGAATACGGGAACAGCTTGCTCGTCATGTGTGCGCCCTCAGTCGATCGTGACGTAGTCAGGGCCGGAGTAATGGCCGGTCGCCATCTTCTGGCGTTGCAGGAGGAGATCGTTGAGCAGGCTCGACGCACCAAGGCGGAACCAGTCGGGGCTGAGCCAATCGTCGCCGACCGTTTCGCTCACCAGCACGAGGTAGCGCATCGCGTCCTTCGTGGTGCGAATACCACCGGCTGGCTTGACGCCGACTTGGCGGCCGGTCGTGTCGCGGAAGTCGCGTACGGCTTGCAGCATCACGAGAGTGACCGGCAGCGTCGCTGCCGGACTCACCTTGCCGGTGCTGGTCTTGATGAAGTCGCCACCGGCAATCATCGCAAGCCAGGATGCACGCTTCACGTTGTCGTAGGTCGCCAGCTCACCGGTCTCGAGGATCACCTTCAGGTGGGCGTCCTTACAGGCTGCCTTCACCTGCACGATCTCGTCGTAGACGTCGAGGTAGCGGCCTTCGAGGAATGCGCCACGATCGATGACCATGTCGATCTCGTCGGCACCGTTGGCAACCGCATCACGGACGTCGGCGAGCTTGACGGTCAGCGCTGCTCGGCCAGACGGGAAGCTCGTCGCCACGCTGGCGACTTTGATGCCGCTGTCGCCGAGGTACTCCTTGGCGGTCGGGACGAGGTCGGGGTAGACGCAGATCGCTGCGACGCTGGGACAACTGGCGTCGCCCGGGTCGGGACGGATGCCCTTGGCGCAGAGCGCGCGAACTTTGCCGTGGGTGTCTTGGCCCTCGAGGGTCGTCAGGTCAATCATCGAAATGGCCATGTCGATGGCCCAGCGCTTGGCGTCGGTCTTGATCGAGCGGGTCGACAGGGCCGCTGCCCGAGCCTGCGCGCCGACCTGGTCGACACCGGGCAAACCATGCAGGAACCGGCGCAAGGCGGAGTCAGAACTGGCGACGTCCGTCGGGATCGCCGACGTAGTGAGCGTCATTGATTCACCATATCGCCGCGGCGAGCGGTTGCGGACCAGCGCTGAGTCGCGGGGCACTGCCCTTCGCAGCCGTGGCTGTCGTGAACCGGGCCCCGAACAGCAGCACCGAGGTGCGAAGCTAGGCCCGAACCCGATCCTGCTGAAGGGGAGCCATGACCGAGCCTGTGCGTTGGGGAATCATGTCGACAGCGAACATCAACGCCAAGGTGCTCAGGGGCGCGGCGTTGTCAGCAGACGTCAACGTGGTCGCGGTTGGTAGTCGCGATGGCGAGCGCAGTCGTGAGTTCGCCAGTCAGTGGGGCATCGAACGTGCCCACGGCAGCTACGAAGAGTTACTCGCCGACGATGACGTCGAGGCGGTCTACATCCCGCTGCCGAACTCGATGCACCACGACTGGACGATGAGGTCGCTCGAGGCCGGCAAGCACGTGCTGTGCGAGAAGCCGTACACCCGCAACGCGGCCGAGGTCTCCGTCGCTTTCGACAAGGCTGCACAGAGAGGCGTGGTGCTCAGCGAGGCCTTCATGTTCCGCTATCACCCGCACATACAAGCGCTTGTTCAGCTCGTGAGAAGTGGTCAGCTCGGCCGCCTCCGTCTCGTCTCGGGCGCGTTCTCCGGGCACACCGACAACCCGGGCGACGTGCGACTCGACGCCGCCCTCGATGGCGGCAGCTTGATGGACGTCGGTGTCTACCCGCTGAGCGCTTCGAGGTTGCTGGCAGGGGAGCCGATCGCGGTGACTGCCCAGCAAGTAACGGGCGCCACTGGAGTC
>DASRZB010000306.1:0-3571 GCA_035653855.1 Acidothermaceae bacterium
CACGACGAGCTGCGCATCCTGGTCAAAGGAGTGGGCCGCCTTCAACAAGTACGGCAAGCCCTTCTGCCTGGTGATGCGGCCGACGAAGATGACGATCGGCCGATCGAGATCGATGCCGTGGTCGACCAGCACCGAGGTGTCGGTGGTCGGCGCGTACTCGTGCGTGTCGATGCCGTTGTGGATGACGTGCAATCGGCCCGGGTCGACAAGCGGATAGCAGCGCAGGACGTCATCTGCCATGCCCGCGGAGACGGCCACCACCGCATCGGCCGTTTCAATCGCCGTCCGCTCGCAAAACGACGACAGCGCGTAGCCGCCGCCGAGTTGCTCGGCCTTCCACGGACGAAGCGGCTCAAGTGAATGGGTGGTCATCACGTGCGGCGCGTCCTGGAGCAGTTTCGCGACATGGCCGGCGAAGTTCGCGTACCACGTGTGCGAGTGCAAGATGTCGGCGTCACCGGTCGTGGCGGCGATCGAGAGATCGGTTGACATCGTGAGGAGCGCGGCATTGGCTCCGAGCTCGAGCAGGGTCGGGTTGGGCAGGTGGGCGAAGACGCCGGGCTCCGACCGCGGCTTGCCGAAGCAATGCACCTCGACGTCGATGAACCGTCGCAGTTCGCGGGCAAGGTACTCGACGTGCACGCCGGCGCCGCCGTAGACCTCAGGGGGGTATTCGCGGGTGAGTAACGCGACTCGCATGACGGGCAACGATAGCCAAGGGCGGTGGCCTGCCAGGGCCCGCCATGGGGCAACGGGCCAACTGCGTCAGAATCCTCCCGCCGCGGAGGCGCGAATCCAGGCGCTAGGAGGTAGGTTCCCGACATGGCGAACAGGGTTCTCGGGATAGTCCTGGCGGGTGGGCAGGGCACTCGACTGTTGCCACTTACTGCGGACCGCGCAAAGCCGGCGGTGCCATTCGGTGGCATCTACCGGCTCATCGACTTCGTCCTGTCGAATCTGGTCAATGGCGGGTTCCTGAAAATCGTCGTACTGACGCAATACAAGAACCACAGCCTCGACCGGCACATCACCACGACCTGGCGAATGTCGACGCTGCTGGGCAACTACGTGACGCCGGTGCCGGCCCAACAGCGGGTCGGCCCGCGCTGGTTCTCGGGCTCGGCCGACGCGATCTATCAGAGCCTGAACCTGGTCTACGACGAGCGGCCCGACTACATCATGGTGTTCGGCGCCGACCACATTTATCGCATGGACCCACGCCAGATGCTCGACCAGCACATCGCGTCAGGTGCCGGAGTGTCCGTCGCCGGTATTCGGGCACCACGCAAGGAGGCGTCGGCGTTCGGCGTTATCCAGACGGCACAGCTTGGGCCAGATGCCGGACGTCGAATTGCGGCGTTCTTGGAAAAGCCGCAGGACATCGAGGGCATCGGGTTGCCTGATTCACCCGACGAGGTGTTCGCCTCCATGGGCAACTACTGCTTCACGACGGCCGCCCTCCTCGATGCGGTCAATCGCGACGCCGCCGACGAACGTTCCGCCCACGACATGGGCGGCAACATCATCCCGATGTTCGTCGAACGCGACGACGCCCAGGTCTATGACTTCAACGACAACGTCGTGCCCGGCGCGACTGATCGCGACCGTGCGTACTGGCGCGATGTCGGGAGTCTTGACGCGTACTACGACGCGCACATGGACCTGATCTCGGTGCACCCGATTTTCAATCTCTATAACGAGAATTGGCCGATCTACACCAATCATCGCCCACTGCCTCCGGCGAAGATCGTGCACGAGAACACCCAGGTGGTCGACTCGATGTTGTCGAACGGGGTGATCGTCGCCGATTCGACGGTGGCCGGTTCGGTGCTCTCGCCCAACGTGCACATCGAGAGCGGTGCCAACATCGACGGCAGCGTCCTGCTCGAGAACGTGCGGGTGGGCCGGGGTGCGGTGGTTCGCAACGCCATCATCGACAAGAACGTCGACGTCCCCGCTGGCGCGAAAATCGGTGTCGACCTGGTCCGCGACCGGCAACGCTTCACGGTGTCGGACAACGGCATCATCGTGATCGGCAAGAACGCGATCGTCGACGTCTAGCGAGCTAGAGGGCGTCGCGCTGTTCGTCCGCGTCGACTCGTCGCTCGTCGAGGTCTTCGAGCATGCGCTGCAGCTCACCGCGGATGAAGTCGCGTGTGGCCACGTCACCGAGCGCGATCCGCAACGACGCGACCTCGCGCGCGAGGTACTCGGTGTCGGCGATATTGCGCTCGTTGCGCGATCGGTCGTCCTCAGACTGGATCCGGTCGCGATCGGCCTGCCGATTTTGGGCCAGCAGGATCAGCGGCGCTGCGTAAGACGCCTGTAGGGAGAGCAATAGCGTGAGCAGGGTGTAGTTCAGGCTGTGCGGGTCGAACCGTTCGGGCTTAGGCCCCCAGGTGTTCCAGGCCAGCCAGATGACGATGAAGACAGACATCCAAATGATGAACTTCGCGGTGCCCAAAAAGCGCGCGAAGCGCTCCGACAGCTTCCCGAACGCCTCGGGGTCGTAGTCGGGACGCAGCGTGACTCGGCGGTCGGATTTCGGCTGGTCGAGGCCGGCGCGGCGGGGTTCACGGCGTGCCATCTGCTGCACCTCCGTCTGCATCGTCCCCGTTCGAAGCGCCGTTCGCGCCGTTGAGCGCTTCGCTCGGGTCCGTGTCGCGCCAACCATCGGGCAGCAGGTGGTCGAGAACGTCGTCGACGGTCACGGCGCCGAGGAGCCGATCCTCATCGTCGACGACCGGTGCGGCGACCAGGTTGTACGTCGCCAGGTGACTGGTGATGGCCGGCAACGAGACGTCGGGACGCAGCGGCGCGATGTCGGTGTCGATGATCGAGCTCACCAGCGTCGCGGGTGGTTCGCGGAGCAGCCGTTGGAGGTGCGCGGTGCCGAGGTAGCGGCCGGTCGGTGTATCGGTCGGAGGCCGGACGACGTAGACCTGGCTCGCGGTGGCCGGCGACAGATCGGGGTTGCGCACATGCGCAAGCGCTTCAGCTACGGTCGCTGTTGGGTCGAGGATGACGGGCTCGGTCGTCATCAGGCCGCCCGCGGTGTTCCAGGAGTAGTCGAGCAGGCGACGAATCGGGTTGGCCTCCTCGGGCAGCATGAGGCCGAGCAATCGCTCCTTCTCAGCCTCAGGCAACTCGGCGAGCAGGTCAGCGGCGTCGTCTGGGCCCATCGCCTCGAGAACGTCAGCCGCGCGCTCGCCCTCAAGGGTCGCGAGGATCTCGACCTGCTCTTCTTCGGACAATTCTTCGAGGACGTCGGCCAGCCGCTCGTCGTCCAATGCCGCGGCGACCTCGGCCCTGCGCTTCTCCGACAGGTCATGCATCACGCCGGCCAGGTCGGCGGGACGTAGTTGGTCGAACGCCGCGAGCAGGTTGGCGGCACCCTGCGCGTGCTCCTGGAGCGACAGGCCCGTGACGGCATCCCAGTCGACGACCCGGATCGCGCCGCGCCGGCGGACCCTGCGGACGTCGCTGCGGACCGCGACCTTCGTCAGCAGCCAGTCGCGCGCCCGGCTGCGCTCCATCGCAACGTCGGTGACCGTGACGACCTCATCGGTCT
>DASRZB010000307.1:0-16886 GCA_035653855.1 Acidothermaceae bacterium
CGGCATCAGGTCTCCCTTACGCCGCAGCACATCAAGCACCGTCGTGTCACCCTGCACGTTCATGAAGCCGTAGTCGGCCATCCACTCGTCGTTGAAGATTTTCGACAAGTAGCCACGCCCTGAGTCGGGCAACAACACCACCACCACGTCGTCCGGCGAAAGCGATGCAGCGACCTTCGCGGCTGCCACAACCGCCATGCCACTCGACCCGCCGACGAGGATCCCCTCATCGCGGGCCAGCCGGCGCGTCATCAAGAACGAATCCTTGTCAGAAACGGCGATGATGTCGTCGCAGATCGTGCGGTCATAGGTGGTAGGCCAAAAGTCCTCACCGACACCCTCGACGAGATACGGCCTGCCCGTGCCGCCGGAGTAGACCGAGCCCTCAGGGTCGGCTCCGACGATGCGCACCGCGCCCCCAGACACCTCTTTCAGAAAGCGTCCGGTGCCGCTGATCGTGCCGCCGGTGCCGATGCCGGCAACGAAACAGGTGATTTGCCCGTCGGTCTGGCGCCACAGCTCAGGCCCAGTGGTCTCGTAATGCGACCGTGGGTTGTCGGGGTTACTGTACTGATCCGGCTTCCAGGCGCCTTCGATCTCGCGCACCAACCGGTCTGATACCGAGTAGTACGACTCAGGGTCCTCAGGAGCAACCGCAGTCGGGCACACCACGACCTGAGCGCCATAACCCTTGAGAACGTTGATTTTTTCGGCGCTCATCTTGTCGGGCATCACGAACACGCACTTGTAGCCCTTGCGCGCGGCGACGATGGCAAGGCCGACACCGGTGATGCCCGACGACGGTTCGACGATGGTGCCGCCGGGTTTCAGCGCACCCGTGGCTTCGGCAGTCTCGACCATCCGCACCGCGATGCGGTCCTTCACTGAGCCGCCAGGATTTAGCTGCTCGAGCTTCGCCAGTAACTGGGCACCGCCGGGAACCGCGATTCGCGACAAGCGGACCAGCGGGGTGTCGCCGATGAGATCGAGCAAGCTGTCATGAATATCCACGGTTCGAGCCTAGCGAGTTACGCTGCGTTGACCGCAACTCTCACCCCACAGCACGGAGACCCCGATGCCCGAGGCCGTCATTGTCGCGACCGCACGGTCGCCGATCGGGCGCGCCCATAAGGGTTCGATGACGCAACTGCGTCCCGACGAACTCACCGCGACCATCGTGCGAGCCGCCCTCGACAAGGTGCCGCAGCTCAACCCCAGCGACATCGATGACCTGATGCTCGGGTGCGGATTGCCCGGTGGCGAGCAGGGCTTCAACATGGCGCGAGTTGTCGCCGTCCGCCTTGGATTTGATCGGTTGCCGGCGACGACCGTCACTCGTTACTGCGCGTCGTCTCTACAGACGACCCGCATGGCCTTTCATGCGATCAAAGCCGGCGAGGGCGACGTATTTATCAGTGCCGGCGTCGAGTGCGTGAGCCGTTTCGTGCACGGCAGTTCGGACAACCATCCGGATACCCGCAACCCGTACTTCGCCGGTGCGAGCGCACGTACAGCGTCGAGGGCCGAGCGCGGCGCGCCGACCTGGCAGGATCCGCGGGCCGAGTATCACGTGCCCGACATCTACATCGCCATGGGTCAGACCGCCGAGAACGTCGCGCAGCTGAAGGGAATCTCCCGTGCGCTACAGGACGAGTTCGGCTGCCGCTCACAGAACCTCGCCGAAAAGGCTTTGGCTGCAGGCTTTTGGCAGCGCGAGATCACGCCAGTGACCCTCCCCGACGGCACGGTCGTCGACCACGACGACGGTCCGCGCGCCGGTACGACGCTCGAGAAGTTGGCGACGCTCGACCCGGTGTTCCGCCCGGATGGAACGGTGACGGCCGGCAACTGCTGCCCGTTGAACGACGGGGCGGCGGCAGTGATTGTGATGTCCGATGTGAAGGCGCACGAGCTCGGTATCACGCCCTTGGCGCGCATCGTCTCCACCGGCGTCTCGGCACTGTCGCCGGAGATCATGGGCCTCGGCCCGGTCGAGGCGAGCAAGCAAGCGCTACATCGGGCAAACATGAGCATCCACAACGTCGACCTGGTCGAGATCAACGAAGCGTTCGCCGCTCAGGTGATCCCGAGCTACCAAGAGCTCGGCATCGACCTTGACAAGCTCAACGTGAACGGCGGCGCGATCGCGGTCGGACACCCGTTCGGCATGACGGGCGCCCGCATCACCGGCACGTTGCTGAACTCGCTGAGGTTCCACGACGCCGCTATCGGGCTTGAGACGATGTGCGTCGGCGGCGGCCAGGGCATGGCGATGGTTTTCGAGCGCCTGAGCTAAGTCGGCCGCTGGCCATCGGTATCGGCGCTTGAGTGCCATCGCCTAATCGTTGAGAGTGACCTGCGGCGCGGACGGCGGCGGCACTCCAAGGTCGGCGCGAACCCGAGCAGATGCGTCGGTCGCCAAGCCTCGGTCGATCGCGTACCTCGAACTATCCACCTGCAACGCTTCCAGAACTGTGCCGAAATCGGCACCCGGCGTCGGCGACTTGAGGTCGGATTCATAGCCCTGCAGAACGACGACGAGGACGTCGTTCGTGGCCGCGAGAGTGGTGATGTCGGGTAGCGCGGTTCGGGGCCAGGTGGTGCTTCGCAAATGATCATTGAACGTGTGGAGTGCGGCCGCAGATGCGGTGACGACCGCAGCAAGTGACTGAGTCGTGAGGTCGTCGGGCGACTCGAGAACCGCAGTATCCAAAGCAAATGTTTCGGCGTTCAGCGGACCGACTAGTGCCAAATAGGTCGCGCCCGCGGACGTCGGCGACGGCGATACAGGCGAAATCACGGACGGCGATGCCGGCGAGACCGGTGCCGATGGGCTCGCAACAGCCGGACTCGTTCCGGCGGGCCGCGGGGCCGACGTCGGTTCGGAGCCACGGCCCATCGAGCCGATCGAGATCGAACAGCCGGTGATCGCGAAGGCGCCAACAACCATGACGCCAACAACCACCACACGGGTGGTGCGCTTCATAAATTCCCCCGTCGCCACCGCGCTTCAAAGCTAGCGGCCGCTCAAGGCTAGCGGCGACGGCCGCGCGATTTCAGAGGAATCCGGCAACCTCAGCCACTGAGCTGGCCACGTCGCGCACGAGCTCGGCCCGCGGCACGCGGCCGCCCGGCGTCCAGACCGAATTCGCCGCAGTCGGCAAGACCGCGAGGAAGTCGTGGGCAAGGACCCGCACCTGATCCCCCACCGCAAGATCTGCGAGTACCGGCAGTTCGCGCCACTGCGGCATCGCCGGCTGATCGGCGTCCTCGATGCCTTGGGCGGCGATCGCGAGAACGCGGGCCAGCGCCCTCCCGGCGTCCGCCCTGCTGTGAAAAGGCCCCGAGAGGCGCGCACGCAGCCGTCCCGCGGGGGTGGTGCGCAGGGTCTTCACGACCCCATTGAGGTCATCGGCGAGCGACGACGGGACGGCGGCCACGGCCCGCACGTTATCGCGCTGCAGCTCGGCCCGGGCGGGCGGCTCAAGGCGAACGGCGGGCCGAGCTAGGGTGGCTGGAAGGCGACACGAACCGGCCCGAAACGCTTGCCCTCCCGGGCACGGCTGCGGCACCCTGAAGCTATGGATTACTGAGAGTTCGGCTCGCCCTGGAGGCGCTCATGACCGTGCACCACTCCGAGGACACCCATCGCAACCTCGTCGAAAGGATCCCGCAGGTTACCGGCCGCGGGCTCCCTGAGTGGTTCCACGAGATCGAGCAGGGCCCGAGCTTTCTGCGGCTCGACGAGCGGGTCAACTGGCTCACCGACGAGCACGCAATCCCCCACGGCTACGCGAGCGCGATCGTTCGTGAGCACGAGAAGCACCGCATCGCACACGACCTGTAACACGGCTTTTGTAGCAGCGGTCTAGCCGACCGCGTCGTCACTCTCGTACCGCATCTCGCGTGCGCTTTGCGGGCCTGGCAGCGGGCGGCGTGGTTCGCGCACACCCGCCGACCCTCCACCGCGCATGACCCACAGCGTTACCGACGTGCCAGCAGGCACCCTCGCGCCAGACTCCGGAGTCTGATCGACAACCTTGGCGTCCGGCCAGTCGATGGTCTGCATCGGCGGGGCGTCCGGATCCGGCCCGACCGCCACCAGGCCCACCTTCAGCAGGGCAACCCGCGCGTCGTCGAACGACTTGCCGAGCACATTGGGTACCCGCACATGCGACCGCCGACGCAGGTCGCGCGCCGTCCGCTCGAGCACCTCTGCGGGGGTAGCGGACGCCTCGGCAGCCATGTCTGCGGCCACCGCTTCCACGACGTCGTGGACCGGATTCGCAAGCCTGCGGATGTCCGGACCCGGGCCGGGCGCCTCGTCGAGTTCACGCCACCGCTCCCACGCGGATTGCCGCGTCACGCCAAGCTTCACGGCGATCTCGGCCCACGACTTGCCATGCCTACGAGCAGTGCGGACGGCGACCAGTTCCGCTTGGTCAAGCAGGTGCCGCACGAAGCCGACGTCGGCGAGCGCGGCCAGCGCGCCCTCGCCATCGTCGGGGTGGCCAGGCCCTCTGCTGGGCGACGCGGCCGACCGACCGTCGTGATGCCAGCCGTCGAGCCGCTCCCACGCTCGCCGACCGAGCTGCCACGGACCGCGATCCTTGCTCATGTGCGTCAGGATACCCTGACAGACGGCCGTTCGCTCAGGGACGTTCGCTCAGAGAATGGTGCCCCCGGTCGGAGTCGAACCGACACTGAAACCCTTTTAAGGGGTTCGCCTCTGCCTGTTGGGCTACGGGGGCAATCTATTCGGGACGGCGACGTGGTGCGGTCTGCTTTTTCGCGGCGGCTTTCTTGACGGGTGCTGGCTTCTCATCCGACAAGGGCGCGGGCTTCGAGGCGAGCTCGAACTCGGTGCGCGGGTTCTGCAACGCACCCAACGACACGATCTCGCGGTGGAAGAACAGCGCGAGCGTCCAGTCAGCGGCAACCCGCACCTTGCGATTGAACGTCGGCACCCGCGACAAGTGGTAGGTGCGGTGCGCGAACCACGCCGGCCAACCACGCAGCTTGATGCTCACTCCCGCGAACTTGAGCTGCGCGACACCCTTGTGTAGTCCAAGACTCGCGACCGATCCAATGTAGGCGTGCCGGTACTCCGTCGGTTCGCCCCCTCGCAACACTGCAACGATGTTGTCGCCCAGCCGGTGTGCCTGCCGAACCGCATGTTGCGCGCTCGGCCCGGTCAATTGTCCGGGATTCGTGAGGTCCGGAATCGCCGCGCTGTCACCCGCCGTCCACGCGTCGTCGACACCCTCGATGCGCAACAGCGGGGTGCCTTTGATCCGGCCCTTCTCGTCGAGCGCAAAGTCTGTCTCGGCCACCAGCGGATTCGGTTTCACACCTGCAGTCCAGACCAACGTGTCAGCCTCGAACTCGTCGCCGTCCGACAACACGATGTGATGGTGTTCGGCCGAGTCCAGCCGGGTACCGAGTCGCACCTCGATGTTGCGACGAAGCAGTTCGTTGACGGTGTAGACGCCCATGTCGCGACTAACCTCGGGCAGGATTCGATCGCTTGCCTCAACAAGAACCCAGCGCATGTCCGACGGTTCGACACCGTCGTAGGACCTGCATGCATCGCGCGCCATGTCTTCGAGTTCGGCCATCGCTTCGACGCCGGCGTAACCGCCACCGACGAACACGAAAGTGAGTGCGCGTTTGCGCACTTCGACGTCCGCCGTCGACGCCGCGATGTCGAGCTTCGACAGCACGTGGTTGCGCAGGAAGATCGCTTCGCCGACCGTCTTGAAACCGATCCCGTTCTCGGCGAGACCCGGAATCGGCAACGTGCGCGCTATCGAACCCGGCGCGACCACGATGATGTCGTAAGAGATCTCGACCGATCGGCCCGCGTTCGGCAAGAACGTCACCACTCGACGTCCATGCTCGATGCGCGTGACCCGACCATTCAGAATCTGCGCATGCGGCAACACACGACGCAACGGGACGACGACGTGCCGGGGTTCAAGGTTGCCGGCTGCGGCCTCGGGCAGGAACGGCTGGTACGTCATGTACGACAGCGGATCGATGACCGTGACCATCGCCTCGTCGCGGCGCAGGCGGCTGCTTAGGCGCAGCGCCGTGTACATGCCGACGTAGCCGCCGCCGACGATCAGGATGTGCGGTCTCTGACGCCCGACAACTGGCTCGCTGCGCGGCTGGGTCATGCCTACGAGCCTATCTGGGCCAGCCTTTTCGCCAGTTCCAGCACCTCATCGAGCATGCCCTCAGTGAGCTTCCCGGTGAAGGTGTTCTGTTGGCTCGGGTGGTAGCAGCCAATGAGCGACAGCGTGCGCTTGTCGGCTGTCGCCGACGAGGCCCGCCCGTCGGCGTCCTCTAGATCGACGTGCACGGCGTGCCCGAACCGCGGCAGCGGGCGCGGCAACGCATATCCCGCCGCCGCCAGATTCGGCAGCAACGCCTGCCAGCCAAAGCCGCCCAGGACGACCAGCACCTTCAGCGTCGGCGCGAGCAGCTCGAGCTCGCGGACCAGCCACGGGCGGCAGGTATCGCGCTCCTCGGTCGTCGGCTTGTTCGCGGGCGGGGCACATCGAACGGCAGCAACCATCCGAACGCCGAACAGTTGCTGTCCGTCGGCGGCGCGCACGCTCGTCGGCTTAGCGGCAAGGCCGGCCCGGTACAGCGCCGCGAACAGCCAGTCGCCGCTGCGGTCGCCGGTGAAAATACGGCCGGTGCGGTTGCCGCCGTGGGCGGCGGGAGCGAGTCCGACGATCACGATTCGGGCGCGCTCGTCGCCCCACCCCGGGACCGGACGTCCCCAGTACGGTTCGTCGGCGAACGAGCGGCGTTTGACGCGGGCGACCTCCTCGCGCCAGGCCACGAGTCGCGGACACGCGCGACAGTTGGTGCTGTCGGCGGTCAGCTCGTCGAGCGTGCGAGCCGCGGCCGCGTGGCGCCGCACATCGTCAGCGCTCTTGGCTGGCTCGCTCACCACGTCCCGTCCTCCTAGCGCAAATCGTGGACGTTTACCGCCCTCCTAGGGCTGCAAACGTCCACGATTCCAGACCGCTGGGTCGGATGCGCTAACCCGTTGCGGCGATCGCGGCGATACCGCGCCTTGTTGGCTGATGGGGCGGCCGCCGCTTCATGGCGATAACACGAGTAAGCCGCAAATTAGCGGCAGCGCCAAGGGGGATCACGCCATATCAAGACACGCCCGGCCACCGTGCGCGCAACGCAGGGACACCTCGCGATGGCACGCAACGACGTGTTGAAGGCCGGTGGGCAGGTGACTCGGTGGCTGCCCTAAGGTCAACGGATTCGTCGCCCAGGTTCCGACCACCTCAGTGGTCGCCCTGCGCACCGCGGCAGGCATCGTCAGCGTCACCGTCAGCGGCGCCCCTATCCACGAGTAGCGGGGATCCACGAGAAGTACGGCAGCGACTAACCACCGATAGAAAACGCGATCCCGTCGAGGATGTCGTGCTCGCTCACGACGACCTCGGGAGCGCCCACCCGCTCGACGATCGTGTCGAGGATCAATGCGCCGGCACCAATCACGTCGATACGTCCCGGATGCATGACCGGCATCGCAGCTCGCTGCGCACGCGTCATCGCAAGTAGCTGCTGGGCGACCTCGTGTACCTGCGCCGCTGAAATGCGCGAGTGATGGATGCGCACCGGATCGTACTCGTCAAGACCATGGGCGATGGCCGCGACCGTGGTCACCGAGCCGGCCAAGCCCACTAGCGTCGCAGCCGTCTTCACCGGCACGGTCTGTGCCGCGAGGTCGATCCCCGCGACGATGTCGGTCCGCGCCGCGTCGATCTGCGCAGCGGTCGGCGGATCGTCGCGCAGATGCCGTTCGGTCAGCCGCACGCATCCGACGTCGACCGACCGCGCAGCCTCGACGTCTCGCCCACCTACCACGAACTCGGTCGAACCACCGCCGATGTCGACGACAAGGTAGGGCTGTTGTAGGCCCTGGACGTCGAGCAGTTCGCGAGTCGCGCCAGCGAACGAGAGTGCAGCATCCTCGTCGCCGGAGATCACCTCAGGATCAACTCGCAGCGCCCGCCGCACCCCGTCGACGAACGCCTCGCGGTTCGACACGTCGCGCGACGCGCTAGTGGCAACGAACCGTACGCGCTCGACGTGTTGCTCACGGATTCGTTCGGCGTAGTCGCGGCAGACCGCGAAGGTGCGTTCCAAGGCATCGTCGGCAAAGCGCCGCGTGCGGTCGACGCCTTGCCCGAGGCGCACGATGTTCATCTCGCGATCGACGTCGACCAGCGTGCCGCGTGAGGGATCAATGTCAGCGATCAGCAGTCGCAGCGAGTTCGTCCCGCAGTCGATCGCGGCAACCCGCGTCATGACTCGTCCACCGGCGAGGCGGCGTCGACCTGGACGCATGGTCCGGTGCTTCCCCATCGCGGCAACAACGCCAACGCCTCATCGCCCAGCGGGTTCACGCCGGGTCCGACCGCGAGCGAATGTGCGACCAGGACGTGCAGGCACTTCACCCGTGTCGGCATGCCGCCCACGCCAGGATCACCAGGCAGCCGCTCGACAGCGTCGCGACGTGCAAGGTAGTCGCGATGCGCGGCGTTGTAGGCGGCGGCAAGTGCTTCGTCGGCCTGTAGGCGCCCTGACATCTGACGCATCAGGCCGGCCGCCTCGAGGGTGCCGACCAAACCCGCGGCACGTGGACACGTCAGGTAGTAGAACGTCGGAAACGGCGACCCGTCGGGCAGCCGAGGCGCCGATTCAATAACGTCGGGCAGCCCGCACTCACACCGATGAACGACACTACGCACAGCACGCGGCGTCCGGCCGATTTGTCGTTCGACGACGGCGAGGTCAGCCAGCGTTGTCACGGACCGGGCGCAGTAACAGGCGCGGGGGTAATGACCGGCGCCGATGCCGGTGGTGGCGAAACCAGCGCAGGTGCCAACGTCGGACTCGGCGTCGGCTTCGGCGTCGGCACGACATGTGCTGCTACTTGCACCGACGACCACAACCGGCCGTACCACGGCTGCGACGCGAGCGCCTGCGCCGCAGCGGCCGACGCGGATGCAACGGGTGTGGGCGACAGCGTGACGTAGGGCACTTGTCCAGGGAACACATAGTGCAGCCGGTCGCGCGCCTGCTGCTCGACATACGTCGAGTTTGCCCACTGCTTCTGAGCCTTCTGCAATGCGGCGACCTGCTGCTGCTGATTCGCGATGCTGCTGTTCAGCGATGAGATTTGCGATCGCTGACTGAGCAATTCCCGCGCGGGTGCGGCGAGCGCAAGGGCAAGGGCGGCGACCACAACGGCAAGCACCGCAGCTCGCCCGGTGAACGTCGGCTTACCGTGGCGCGGCCCTTCACCATCAGCGGCGCCGTCAACCTCAACGCCGACGGCCGGCGCAACACCGTCGTCGGCCGGACCGCGGCGGGGCAACGTCAGCCGACCACGAATCGGGGGAACGCCGACGCGCCTGCGTAGCGCGCCGCATCGTCGAGCTCTTCCTCGATGCGCATCAGCTGGTTGTACTTCGCAATCCGCTCGCCGCGCGCTGGTGCGCCGCTCTTGATCTGGCCGGCATTGGTCGCGACCACGAAGTCGGCAATCGTGGTGTCTTCGGTCTCACCGGATCGGTGCGAGACCATCGTGCGGTAGCCCGCGCGATGCGCCATGTCGACGGCCTCCAGCGTCTCGGTCAACGTGCCGATCTGGTTCAGCTTCACCAGCAGCGCGTTCGCGGTACCCGATGCAATCCCCCGCCCGATGCGGATCGGATTGGTGACGAACAGGTCGTCGCCGACGATCTGGACCTTCGAGCCCAACGCATCGGTGATGGCCTTCCAGCCATCCCAGTCCTCTTCGTCGAGCGGGTCCTCGAGCGACACCAGCGGGTAGTTCGCGACGATGTCGCTGTAGTACGAAATCAAGTCGGACGCCGATTTGCTGCCGCCCTCGAATGCGTACGCGCCGTCAGCCGAGTCTGAGCCAGCATTGTGAAACTCGGTCGCGGCGACGTCGAGTGCAAGCGCAATGTCGCGGCCAGGAGTGAAGCCTGCTTTCGTGATCGCCTCGAGGATCAGGTCGAGGGCTTCACGGTTGCTGTCGAGGTTCGGTGCGAACCCACCTTCGTCGCCGAGTCCGGTCGATAGGCCGCGCGCCTTCAGTACCGCCTTCAACGCGTGGTAAGTCTCGGCGCCCCACCGGAATGCTTCGGCGAACGTGCCGGCACCGATCGGGGCGATCATGAACTCTTGGATGTCGACGTTGGAGTCGGCGTGCGATCCGCCGTTGACGATGTTCATCATCGGCACCGGCAGCAGGTGTGCGTTGGGGCCGCCGAGGTAGCGGAACAGCGGCAACTCAGCGGATTCGGCGGCGGCCCTGGCCACCGCAAGTGACACACCGAGAATCGCGTTGGCACCGAGCTTGGACTTGTTCGGCGTGCCGTCGAGTTCGATCAGCTTCGCGTCGAGCAGTCGCTGCTCACTCGCCTCGTAGCCGATGACCTCGGGGGCGATGTCGTCGATGACGGCTTGCACCGCCTTCTCGACGCCTTTGCCGCCGTAGCGCTGGCCGCCGTCACGCAGTTCGACGGCCTCGAAGGCGCCGGTCGAAGCGCCGCTCGGAACCCCCGCACGGGCGATCGTGCCGTCGTCGAGAAGGGCCTCGACTTCGATGGTCGGGTTGCCGCGGGAATCGAGGATTTCGCGAGCCCCGAGGGCTTCGATGGCGGCCACAGTGGTACTCCTGAGCATCGGGAAGGCGGGCCGTCAGTTTACCGGCCCACTCCTTCAGCGGCCTGCACCAACCCGCGGTAGCGGCGGGCCGCGGCACGCAATGCGGCTTCAGGATCGACCTTCGCGGCGCGGGCCAGGGCGACGACGGCCATTAACAGGTCGCCGATCGAGTCCGCGTCAACGACGTCCGGCGCTTCGATGACGCCGGGCACCGGAACGTCGAGGCCCGCCTTCGCCGCCCGCCCGACCAGTGCAGCTGCAAGCGCAAGCGCAGGCTGCGCCAGCGGGACGCCGTCAGCTGCCGACGTTCGGCCCTTTTCCGCTACCTTCAAGGCTTCCCAGTTCGCCTCGACATCGCCCGCCGTCTTCGCGGGTGCCCCGGCGAAGACGTGCGGGTGGCGGCGGATGAGTTTGTCGGCGATGCCGGCGGCGATGCCGTCGATGTCCCAGCCCTGCTCGTCCTGCGCGATGCGCGCATGAAAGACGACCTGCAGCAGCACGTCGCCGAGTTCCTCGCGCAGCGCCGCGTCGTCGCCGTCCTCAATCGCCTCGGCCGTTTCGTAGGCCTCTTCGAGCAGGTATTTGACGAGCGTGGCGTGGGTTTGCTCGGCGTCCCACGGACACCCGCCCGGTGAGCGCAACCGGTCCATGACCTCGACGAGATCGAGAAACCGCTCTCCCCGCCGTCCCGTCACGCTTGTCGTCGTGCCTTGCTCAGCCGGTGGCAGGCGCGGTCGGAACGGATGAACTGAACGCGTCACTGGCCACCACCGCGAACTGCTGCGCCTGCCACGCGCCGTAGCGCGGATTGACGCTGACGCCTTCTTGGGTGGCGATCTTGCCGAGGTAGGTGGTCAGCGCGGCCGATTGCGCGGTCTGATCCGTCTGGCCGGGGGCGAGCGCGGTGATCAGCTTGTTGAGCAGTAACGCCTGGTAGACCGCCGCGTGCAATCCCGCGAACGGGATGCCGTTCGCCTTCGCAGTCGCCTCGTCGCTGCCGTTGGTCTGGCGCTCCTGCTGCAGCAGCGACTGGATCTCCGCCTCGGTCACCGTCACGCCCTTCGCCCTAGCGGCGTCGGCGATCAGGTCGTCGCGGATGATCTGCGTCAGGCTCGACTGCACCGCGGTCGTGCGGTTCGGCAGTTGGCCCGTCGTGGCATCCGGGGTCTGCACCGCAACCGCGACCGCAGTGTTGAGAGCAGTCACGGAGACGCGGGTGTTACCGACGGTAGCGGCGGCGCCCGGATGCTGCGGGCTGCAGGCCGCAACGGCCAGCGCTAACGCCGCTAGTGCGGGGACGCCGGTAGCCGTGCGCGCGAACCTCTTGCGGGACACCGATGTCCTTCCGTCCGTTACCGCGGGCTGGCGATGACCCGCAGCGGCCATTGTCGCGGGCGCAACGCCGGCCCGTGAAGCCAGGGTCGCCGCAGCGCTCCCCGAATCGCCGACTGAAGGTTGGACGGCGGGTGGCTGGGCACGCAGAAGGGCGCCAGGCCAAAGCCGGGCGCCCTTTTGTGCAAAGACTTCAGATCAGTGACTCAGATCAGTGCTGGACCCCACGACGCCTGCGCGTCGCGACTGTCATGGCTGTGCCACCAGCAACGAGCGCGGCGCCGACTGCGACAAGCGCCATCGTGTCGAGACCGGTGAACGGCAGGCTGGCCGACGGTGTTGCCACGGTCGGTGCCGGCTTGGTCACAACTTCGCCGAGCACGGCAACGGGTGTGACCGCAGGAGTAACCGCGGTCTGCGTGGTGACGGGCGGCGCGGGCGGGTACGTGGCGGTGGCCGCCATCGCAATCCCGGTGCCCATGAGTGCGGTGACGCCTGTCATGCCCCCCACGACAAGTGCCCGAGCGACGTTCTTCATTTCGTACCCCCCAGAAAATACTGCCCCGATGATTCTCACGTGCACACTGCGACGAAGTTACTGAGAGTAGTCAGAGCCCGTCAATCATCCATTCGGCTGAGCGGTACACACCGTTCCGTCAGTCACGTTCCCCTGAACGCTCGTGGCGACTGTCGATGCTTCTGGCTCGGTCACAATCTTGGTGATTTCGCTGACTCCATTACCCGAAGTCAACTGTACAGCGATGATCCGGGTCGTTGTACGAGGAACGTCAATAACGCCACGAATTAGTCTCCAACCACCTTCCATTTGGGCCGAAAACGCCGACGGCTGGCCGCTCGCAGTGACGGACTTCACGCCCCAACCGGGTGCGATGTACAGCGAGTAGGACAACCTCATCGTGGTGATGTCGAGCCCGGTGAGGTGCGTACCGGCGTACCACGGGATGTCGAGCGGCGCGGAGCTACGCAGCGTAATCGTGAGCAGGGGACCGGGGTTGCACACGTTCGTCGATGTCACGCTCGTGTCCAGATACGCACCGAGTTTCGAGCCGTCGAGGCTGTTCAGTGCGAACCGCACGCTGCTCGCGGCGTCCGGCGCGGTCGGTGAGCCGAGCTCGCCGCCGACACCCATCTCTTGCCATTTGGCTTCGGCGGTCGGGTCGGAACTCCAGACCTCCAAGTCGCCCGTCCCGGCGCTCTGCGCGATCTTTCGACCGAGGGCGCCGACGGCGTAGCCAGGCTTCGTCATGCGCGCGAACACGGCCCGAGTGACCTCACCAAGGAACGCGATGCGCGGCGCCTGGTTGGCGCCCGGAAACGTGTAGTACTCCTGCTTCTGCAAGATGTCAGAGGCGTTCGCCGCGTTGAGTGTGGTGCCGTTGGAGGTCTTGACCGGTCCGATCGCGCTCAACATGTGACCGAGTGCGACCGGGTCGATCGACACGACGGCGTCGGGAACCGCGCCCAGCCCCGGCCCCGTGCTCCACGACTTGCTGAAGATCTGCGCGGCGTCGGGGAACGACGCCGAGAGGTTGAAGTTCTGAGGCAGCGCGATGTCCGCGCCGTAGATCGCCGGGACGTCAGGGCTCACACCAGGCGGGGGAACCGGCACCTTGGCCAACGAGTCGAGCGACCCGAAGGCGATCAGTGAGATCGCACCCTTGTCGGTGCGCAGTTCGCCCCATGCCCCGATGAGTCCCCCGGTGCCACGTTCCTCGGCGGGCGTTTGGAACATCAGCAGAATCGTGCGCGGCTTGTCCTCGCCGAGCAGTGCAGGCGCGACGGTCGAGAGCGCCGAGAGGCCTTTCACCTGCGTGCTCGCTCGGCTCAGCTTGTTCTGAGCGCTCACGACGCGGCGCCGCACAAACCCAAGAAGTCCGCTCGTGTGCAACCCGGCGACGTCCGAGTTCGCCTTGTCGACCGCTGCCACAGCAGCCGCGATCGACCCACTGTCCTCGCCGAGCGCCGTGAGCAAGTTGCTCACCCCGGCGTTGTCCGACGCGGCGATCGTGAACGTGTGAGATGTGCTCAACGGCACCAGCGCGCCGTTGACGATCCGCGACAGCGACTGCGCAACAACAGATGCGGCCCGAAGGTTGCGGCCCACGAACGGTATGTGACCGGCTGCCACCCAGATCGGGTCATGCGAGGCGGACGACGCATCAGTGGCGTCGCCTTGCAGGCGCGCCGCGTCAGGGGCGAAAGCGTTGAAGTGCCCGGCGCCGAGGTCGGTGCGCAGATAGGAGACGTCGACTTCGGCGCGCGAAATCGAGCGATCGAGCTCCCAGCCCTTGAAACCGACCCAGCCGAAGACGCATACCACCAGCAGGACGACGCCGGCGATCGCCCACTTGGTGGCAGAGATTCGCCGCCAGCGCGGCCGTTCGTCGACCACGACCGGCTCGGCCCACCGAGGCTTTACCCCCGAGTCTGAGTCATCGGGTTCCTCGGCCGGGCCGTCTGGGTCGACGCGATCCCCCGTCACAGACTCCTCCTCCCCACGCACGCAGGATCCCTCTCAGCAGTCAAAACGATCACTGTGAGGGTTGGCCGGCAGGCAGCAACTCGCGTACGAGCGCGCCAACCCAATGTAAGAGCGGGACGTCGCGCAGTGGCTGCGCCCCAAACCGTCCCGGTGCATCAGTCGGCCGTGGAACCATGATCGTCGCAATTGGCTCCTTGACAATGCTTTTCGGGAAAAGCCGCTGCAGCCGCAAGACCTGGGATTCCCGAAGGGTGACGGGCGAAAACCGGATTTGGTTCCCCTGGAGAACGACCTCGGTAATCCCGTAGGGCCGCAACTCGACACGCAATTTCGCGACCTCGAGCAAGTTGCTCACCGGTTCCGGTAACGGGCCGTAACGGTCAGCTAATTCGTCGCGGACCGCCTCGGCGTCCGCCACTGTCGTTGCTTCGGCCATCGCCCGGTATGCAGCGAGTCGTAGCCGCTCGCCGTCGATGTACTCATGCGGGATGTGGGCATCGACGGGCAGATCGATCCTGACCTCGGCGAGCTCCTGCGAGCTCTCGCCCTTGAAGTCCGCCACCGCCTCGCCAACCAGCCGCACGTACAGGTCGAAGCCAACCGCCGCGATGTGCCCGGACTGCTCGCCGCCAAGTAAGTTGCCTGCGCCGCGGATCTCGAGGTCTTTCATCGCGATCGCGATGCCGGCGCCGAGGTCGGAGTTCTGGGCGATCGTCGCTAGCCGATCGTGCGCAGTCTCGGTCAATGGCCGCTCGACCGGGTAGAGGAAATACGCGTACGCGCGTTCACTGCCGCGACCGACACGACCACGCAGCTGATGCAACTGCGAGAGGCCGAGAAGATCCGCACGTTCGAGAATCAACGTGTTCGCATTCGGGATGTCGAGTCCCGACTCGACAATCGTGGTGCACACCAACACGTCGTAGTCGCGTTCCCAAAATCCGATCATGACCTGCTCGAGGGTGTCCTCGTTCATCTGGCCGTGCGCGACGGCGATCCGCGCTTCCGGTACGAGGTCACGCAGACGCGAGGCGGCCCGGTCGATCGACTCGACTCTGTTGTGCACGTAGAAGACTTGGCCCTCGCGCAGCAACTCGCGGCGAATCGCAGCACCAACCTGACGATCGTCGTACCCGCCGACGAACGTCAGCACCGGGTGCCGCTCCTCGGGCGGCGTCTGAATGACCGACATCTCGCGAATACCGGTAATCGCCATTTCCAACGTGCGCGGAATGGGCGTTGCCGACATCGCGAGCACGTCGACGTTCGTGCGCAGCTGCTTGAGGCGCTCCTTGTGCTCGACGCCGAACCGCTGTTCCTCGTCAATCACGACAAGCCCGAGATTCTTGAAGTGCGTACTGCCAGCAATCAGTCGATGGGTGCCGATCACTACGTCAACGCTGCCATCGGCAACGCCGGCCATGATGGCCTGCTCTTCCTTCTGCGAGTTGAAGCGGCTGACCGGCCGGACGACGACTGGGAAGTTGGTGAACCGCTCCGAGAACGTGGCGAAATGCTGCTGCACCAGCAATGTCGTCGGGCACAACACGGCCGCTTGCTTGCCGTCTTGGACGGCCTTAAACACGGCGCGAACAGCGATCTCTGTCTTGCCGTACCCGACGTCTCCACAGATGAGCCGGTCCATCGGGATCGGCAACTCCATGTCGGCCTTGACTTCGTCGATCGTGCGCAACTGGTCCGGCGTTTCGACGTACGGAAACGCCTCTTCGAGTTCGCGCTGCCACGGCGTATCAGGCCCGAATGCGTAACCGGGCGCCGCGGTCCGCGCACTGTAGAGACGGATCAACTCGGCCGCGATTTCCTTGACCGCCTTGCGCGCCCGACCCTTGCGTTTCGCCCAGTCGGACCCGCCCATGCGGTCGAGCGTCGGATTCTCCCCACCGACGTAGCGCGTGACCTGATCGAGAGCATCGGTCGGCGCATACAGCCGGTCGCCGGGTTGTCCGCGTTTGCTCGGCGCGTACTCGATAACCAGGTACTCGCGCGTCGCACCCGCGACCGTTCGCTGAACCATTTCGATAAAGCGCCCGACACCATGCTGCTCGTGTACGACGAGATCGCCAGGCCGCAACTGCATCGGGTCGATCGAGCGCTTACGACGACTCGGCAGCTTCGCCAGATCGCGCGTCGACGTGCGAGTACCGAACACGTCGTTCTCGGTAAGTAGCACGAGTTTCGGTGCACGCGCCTCGAAACCGGCGTCCAAAGCCCCGCACGAAACGACGACCGCGCCGGGTTCTGGAACGCCCAGCAATTCGAACTCGAGCCGGGCTGCTACGCCCTCGCCACGCAACACTTCGGCGATGCGTTG
>DASRZB010000308.1:0-3553 GCA_035653855.1 Acidothermaceae bacterium
GCCGACCGAGGTGGTTGTAGTTGCTGGCCAGCGACCGGCAGTAGGCGCCGGTGACCGGCACCGCGATCAGGTCGCCCGGCGTCAGATCCGCCGGCAGGAACGTGTCGCGCACCACGATGTCGCCCGACTCGCAGTGCTTGCCGACCACCCTGACCAGAACGGGTGGCGCGTTCGAGGCACGGCTTGCGAGCGTGCACGAGTAAGTAGCGTCGTAGAGCGCGGTCCTGATGTTGTCGCTCATGCCACCGTCAACGCTGACGTAGCTGCGAACCAGCCCGGCGCCGACATCGACCGGCTTGACGGTGCCCACTTCGTAAAGTGTGAAGGTCGTCGGTCCACAGATTGCCCGGCCCGGCTCGACGCTTAGCCGCGGACGCGCGAGATTGGCCGCGTCGCACTCGCGCTCGACGATCGAGCGTAATTGTGCTGCTACGTAAGCGACATCTGGCGGGTCGTCCGTCGCGATGTACGCAACACCGAGACCTCCGCCCAGGTCGAGTTCGGGCAGTTCGACGCCGTACTCGTCGCGGATCTCACGCAGCAATGCAACGACCCGGTGCGCCGACACCTCGAATCCGGCGGTGTCGAAGATCTGCGAGCCGATGTGCGAGTGCAGGCCGACCAGCTCGAGAGCGTCGGTCTCCAATACCCGGCGGGCGGCTTGTTTCGCGTCTCCCCCGGCAAGCGAAAAGCCAAACTTCTGGTCCTCGTGGGCGGTCGCGATGAACTCGTGGGTATGCGCCTCGACGCCGACCGTGGTCCGGACAAGCACTCGCGGCCTGATCGCCCGACCGATCGCAAGCTTCGCTAGGCGGTCGATCTCAACGAACGAATCGACCACGATACGTCCGACACCTGCACCGAGTGCCGCGGTGAGCTCGGCTACCGATTTGTTGTTGCCGTGTAAGGCAATTCGACTCGGATCGAAGCCCGCATGCAGCGCCAGTGCGAGCTCTCCCCCAGTGCACACGTCGAGCCGCAAACCCTCCTCCGCAACCCACCGCGCAATCGAGACGGTCAGAAACGCCTTGCCCGCGTAGTAGACGTCGGCGTCAGGGAAGGCGTCGCGCCAGGCCCGGCAACGATCCCGGAAATCGACTTCGTCGACGACGTAGGCGGGGGTGCCGAAGTCGCGCGCGAGATCGGCCGCTGATACTCCTGCGACGGTCAGCACCCCGGCGTCCGACCTTGTGACGTTCGACGACCAGACCGCAGCATCGAGAGCATTCACGTCGGCGGGCGCGGAGAGCGGTGCGCTCCCTGGCTCGCGGGCGTCGGCGTGCAGCGACCCTGCTTCGTGAGTGTGCACGACTACATCCGCTCTGGTGCGCTCACGCCGAGCAGATCGAGTCCGTTCGCCAGCACGATGCGGGTGGCGGTGCACAACCACAATCGGGCTCGGGTGGTGTCGGTGGCGGTCTCGTCGCCTTGGGGCAGCACGCGGCACGCGTCGTAGAAACGGTGGTAAACGCCGGCGAGTTCTTCGAGGTAGCGCGCGACCCGATGCGGCTCGCGCAACTCGGCGGCGCTCGCGACGATTCGCGGGAATTCCCCGAGTGCACCGAGCAAATCGATCTCGCGTTCATGGGTGAGCAACGTGGGCTCGAGCTCGCCGCGATCGATGCCAAGTTCGGTGGCATTGCGTAAGAGAGAGGCGATCCGTGCATGGGCGTACTGCACGTAGAAGACCGGGTTGTCGTTGGTCTTGCGGGTGATCACGTCAATGTCGAGCGTCAATGGCGAATCGCTCGGGTATCGAGTGAGCGAGTAACGAACCGCGTCGACGCTGGCCATCTCGACGAACTCTTCAAGGGTGACGATCTCGCCGGCCCGCTTCGACAGCCGAACCTCGACGCCGCTCTTGAGAATCTTCACCAGCTGCCCGATCAGCACCTCGATGTTGTAGTCGGGGTCGTCGCCCGCGCATGCTGCGATCGACTTCAGTCGATGCACGTATCCGTGGTGGTCGGCACCGAGCAAGTAGATGCACACGTCGAACCCGCGGCTTCGCTTGTCGACGTAGTAGGCGGTGTCGGACGCGAAGTAGGTGAGCTCGC
Organism: Acidothermaceae bacterium; assembly: GCA_035653855.1. Lineage (GTDB taxonomy): Bacteria > Actinomycetota > Actinomycetes > Acidothermales > Acidothermaceae > PALSA-607. The sequence goes on from DASRZB010000308.1 coordinate 2,058, forward strand.
CGTCGCTCTTGACCAGCGGGCGGTCCTTGTCGTCGCCGAAATCGGTGGTGCGCAGCCACACCGCACCCTCGGCGTCATAGATGTGGCCCATCCCGCGCAGTCGCTCGAAGCCGCGCTCGACCGCGCCGGACGAGTGCAGCGACCGCTCGGACTTCCAGACATCGAAGTGCGTACCGAATGCGTCGAGCACGGCCTTCTGCTGGGCGAGTTGCAGTTCGTAGCCGACCTCGCGGAAGGCCGCCATCCGCTCACCTTCGGGCAGGTTCACGATCGTCGGCTTCGTCGCCACGACCTGGGCTGCGAGGTCGGCGATGTAGTCGCCGTGATAGCCGTCGGCAGGGATCGGCTGACCGAGCGCGGCCGCCTCGAGCGAAGCGCCGAAACGATCCATCTGGACACCGCGGTCGTTGACGTAGAACTCGCGGCTGACCTGCGCGCCGGCCGCACTGAGCACCCGGCCGATCGCATCACCGACGGCCGCCCACCTGGTGTGGCCCAGATGACGGGGGCCGGTGGGAGTCGCCGAGATGAACTCGAGGTTCACCCGCTGGCCAGCAAGGGTGTCAATGTGTCCGTAGGTCGCGCCGGCCTCGACGACCCGCCGCGCGATACCGCCCTGCTCCGCCGCCTCAAGGGTGAGGTTTAAGAAGCCCGGCCCGGCGACGTCCACTTTGGCAATGCCCGGTGTTTGGCGGAGGCGAGCCGCCAGCAGCTCGGCGATCTCGCGGGGCGGCCGACTTGCGGCCTTGGCCAATTGAAGAGCGACGTTCGTGGCGTAGTCGCCACGCTCTCTGTTCTTGGGCCGCTCGATAGTCACCGCCCCCGGCGGCTCCACGGCAAGCTCGCCGGCCACGATCGCTGCCGCGACGGCAGCGATCACGGCGTCGGAAAGTTGCGCGGGGGTCACGGCCGGAGGCTATCGCAGCGCGAGGCTCGACCCCTCGCGCGTTAACTGAGAGTTCAGCCGTCGACCTCTGTGGCGCGTGCTTCGGCGAGCTCCTGGACCGCCCGGATCAGGACAGCGGGATCGAACGGCTTGGTGACGTATATATCGACGCCCGCTTCGAGACCGCGCCGGATGTCGGTCTGCTGCGCCCGGGCCGAGACCATCACGATCTTGATGCCGGACGTCGAGGGGTCGGCGCGTAGTCGCGCCGTCGTGGTCAGCCCATCGAGAACGGGCAGTGCGCCGTCGAGAACGATCACGTGCGGCGGGTCTTTGGCGACAGCATCGAGGCAGGCCTGGCCGTCTTCGGCGAACGTGACGTCGAAGCCCTCGAGCTCGAGGTTCACCGTAATGAGGTGCCGGATCATCGCGTCGTCTTCGACGACGAGCACCCGTCGGCGTCCGCTCGACTGATCGGAGCCGCTCACGCGTCGGACAGTACTGCAGAGGGCCCGCTGATACCCTCGGCACTCTTGAGCCCCCGTAGCTCAGGGGATAGAGCACCGCCCTCCGGAGGCGGGGGCGCAGGTTCGAATCCTGCCGGGGGCAC
>DASRZB010000309.1:0-2519 GCA_035653855.1 Acidothermaceae bacterium
GCTACTGGCTGGTCGTACGGTGCGCGCCAGATGCGGGCGCAAGGTCTGTCGCTTCGCAACCGTGACTTTCTCGAATCTGCGCGGGTGCGTGGCGAACGGCGCTCGTACATCATTGTGGTCGAGGTACTCCCGACCATGACATCGCTGATTTTGGCCAACTTCCTCGGCGCCGCTCTGTATTCGGTCCTGACGGCCGCTGGTCTGCAGTTCCTGGGGTTGGGCGACCCGGCATCCCTTAGTTGGGGAACGATGCTCTACTGGGCCCAAAACCAGGGCGCCCTCGTGAGCGGCTTCCCGGCGTGGGCGCTAGCTCCTGGCCTGGCTGTCGCGCTTATGGGTGTGTCATTCGCCCTGCTCAACTACGCGTTCGACGAGATCAGCAACCCTGCGTTGCGGCCGGTTCGAAGGAGGCGACGTGCCAAGCGCGCCGATGCTTGAGGTCCGTGATCTTTGCGTCGAGTACGCATCGGCCCGTGGCGCTATCGGTGCGGTCGACCGGGTCAGCTTCGACGTGCGCGGGGGCGAGTTCTTCGGTGTCGTGGGCGAATCCGGTTGCGGCAAGTCGACGCTGCTGTTTGCGATCGCCCAACTGTTGAGCCAGCCGGCGGAAATCACCGGCGGCAGCGTCATCTTCCACGGCCAGAACCTGGTCACGATGACCGAAAAGAAGCTGAACGTGTTGCGCTGGCGCGACTACTCGGTGGTCATGCAGAGCGCGATGAACGCGCTGAACCCGGTGACGAACATCCGTCGCCAGTTCGACGACGCATTCGCGGCTCACGGCCATCGGTCGGCGTCCGACAACGACGCCCGATCCGCCGAGGTCATGCGTCTCGTCGGCATCGACCCGGTGCACCTCAAGAGCTACCCGCACCAACTCAGCGGCGGCATGCGGCAGCGCGCCATGATAGCCATGGCGCTGCTCTTCACGCCCGACCTGGTCATCATGGACGAACCGACGTCGGCACTCGACGTTGTCGCGCAGCGGTCGTTGATGGTGCAGATCAAAGAACTGCAGCAACAGCTCGGTTTCGCGGTCATCTTCGTCACCCACGACATGTCGCTGGTGAGCCACTTCTCCGACCAGCTGATCGTCATGTATGCCGGGCAGGTGTCCGAGGTTGGCCCCACCCGCCAGGTATTCGACCACCCTGCTCATCCGTATAGCCGCGGACTGCTCGACGCGTTCCCTTCGATTCACGGTCCGCGGGTCGAACTAACGGGCATACCGGGGGCGCCTCCCGATCTCGCGAAACCGCCATCGGGTTGCCGGTTCCATCCGCGGTGTCCCGACGTGCTCGAGCGGTGTCTGACGACCGAGCCGCCGCTGTATCCGATCGGAGCTGCACAGGCCCGCTGTCTGCGGGTCGGCGATCCGACCGTGCCCTCGTCCGAGCGGCCATCGGAGGAAATCGCGTGACCGACCTCAGCGCTGACTCGCCACTTCGTCCGGCCGACGGCGCGGCGGCTGTGCCACTGCTCGAAACTCGCGGGCTGACCAAGCATTTCAAGGTCGGCGGCAACTTCTCGCGCAAGACCCTGCATGCGGTCGACGACGCCAACATCGTCATTAACCGTCAAGAAATCGTCGCATTGGCGGGGGAGTCAGGTAGCGGCAAGTCGACGATCGCGCGGCTACTTGCCCGTATCTACAAGCCGACGAGCGGCGAGATCTTCTATCAGGGCGAGCCGCTGTCGGCGATGCGTACCCGACGCGACGGGCTCGGGTACAGAAGCGATGTCCCGATGGTGTTCCAGGACCCGTTCAGTTCGCTGAACCCGGCGTTTCGCGTCAGCCACGGCATCATGCGCGGCTTGAAGTTACATCGACCCGACCTCACCAGTCGCGCGCAGCGCGTGACCGAAGCGGAGCGGGTGGTCGACGCGGTGGGGCTCACGCCGGCCGCCGACATCTTGCAGCGGTTTCCCTATGAGCTGAGCGGTGGGCAGCGCCAGCGCATCGGATTCGCGCAAGCGCTCGCCTACCGACCGAAGCTCATCTTGGCCGACGAGCCGGTTTCGATGCTTGACGTCTCGATCCGCATCGGACTGTTGAACGTCATGGCGAACATGCGGCGTGACGACGGCGTGTCGTTTCTCTACATCACCCACGACATCGCCAGTGCGCGGTACGTGGCCGACAAGATCATGATCATGTACGCCGCGTACGTCGTCGAGTCGGGTCCGGCGGAGGTGGTGCTCGCCGATCCGAAGCACCCGTACACGCAGTTGTTGCTGTCGGCGGTTCCTGATCCGCGGGCGCCGCTGGCCGTCGGATCGGAGACAGATAAGGGTGAGCCTCCCAAGGTGATCGACCCGACGCCGGGCTGTCGCTTTCGCTGGCGCTGCCCGTTGGTCGTCGACATCTGCCACACGGTCACTCCGCCGTTGCGGGAACTCGGGCCGCGGCACGCCGCGGCCTGCCACGTCGCGAAGCCGGACGCCGATTTCCTGGTGCCCGCTCACGAGGTCTCGAGTACCTGACGTCCTTCACCCTCGCGCGAAACCAGCGCGTGGTC
>DASRZB010000310.1:0-4496 GCA_035653855.1 Acidothermaceae bacterium
CCGATCCCGAAGATGTAGGTGAGCGCGATCTCGAGCCGCTTGTCGCGGGGGAGGTCGACGCCGACGAGACGTGCCATACGGGGGCGTACTCCTAGCTGTTCGCGGAGGTCCTCCAAGTCACGTCCCATGAACTGCTGGGCCCCGGCCTCCGACCGGGGGTACGACGCCCATATCGGACGCCGGTTGTGACCTGCGTAGTACTGGTAACTCCCTGCCCTGGCTCTTTACATGCGCGCCAAGGCCTCACTCACTTCGTTCGCTCAGCCCTGCCGCTGCTTGTGTCTGAGGTTTTCGCAGATGACCATGACGCGGCCGTGGCGACGAATCACCTTGCACTTGTCACAGATCTTCTTGACGCTCGGTTTGACCTTCATGACATCTCTTCTACTTGTAGCGGTAAACGATGCGGCCACGGGTCAGGTCGTACGGGCTGAGCTCGACGACGACCCGGTCACCAGGCAGGATGCGGATGTAGTGCATGCGCATCTTGCCGCTGATGTGCGCGAGTACCTTGTGACCGTTAGCGAGCTCGACCCTGAACATGGCGTTCGGGAGCGGTTCGACAACTTGGCCCTCGATCTCGATGGCCCCGTCTTTCTTCGCCATATCCTCCGCGTTCCGTCGTTCTCACTAAAACTGTCTCAACACACACGCATGTCGGCACACGTCAGCCCTGCTCCCTGATCAGGAGCCGGAGATTGACGCGAACCGACTGCAAAGTCTACGCGACGAACCGGGCGAACGCGAAACCCGCATTCCAGGGCAGGCGTTGACACCGGCGGAAGCCAGATCTAGTAGTAACAGGAAGCCAAATCTGGTAGTAGCGGGAAGCCAAATCTAGTAGTAGCAGGGGTAAGGTAGAGCGGTGGCCATCGTGAATCCATTCCGCTATACCGGACCCGTCAGCATCGACGACCTGATCGATCGGGACACCGAAACCGACGATCTGCTGCGCATCGCCGCCGAAGGCAACAACGCCAGGCTTGTCGCCCCTCGCCGGTTCGGCAAGACCTCGTTGCTGCGCCGGGTCGCTGGCGAGGCGCTGGCCGACGGGACCACGTCGGTGTACGTGGACTTTTTCGGCGTCGTCAGCAATGCCGAGATCGCCGCGCGCATCGAAGCCGCGTACGTCGGATCACTCCACGGCCCGCTCGCCCGCTGGATGGACGGCGTCCGGCGCAGCCTGCACACATCGGTCACCATCGGCGGCGGTCCCGTCCCGGTCTCGGCTCAGGTCAGCGCGACCGCGTCTCGGACCACGCTCGAGCACTGGCTCGCCCTGCCCGAGCGCGTCCACCAGCGCACGAAGCACCGGGTATTGATCATCTTCGACGAGTTCCAGGACGTGCTTGCGGCCGACCCGAACGCGGACGCCGTGATCCGCTCGGTGATCCAGCACCAGGGGGAATTCGCGTCCTACATCTTTGCCGGCTCCCACTTCGGGTTGATGAACGAACTGTTCGCCAACCCCAAGCGGGCGTTCTACCAACAAGCCCGTGCAGTCGCGCTGCCGCCCTTACCACCCGAGTACACCGCCGCGTTCATCGCCGAGCGCTTTACCGATACCAACAAGGACGTCGGCCGAGCATTGTCCGTGCTGCTCGACATCGGAGCCGGCCATCCGCAACGGACCATGTTGCTCGCCCACGACAGCTGGGACCTGACAACGGCCCGGACACCCGCCGATGAGGCAACCGCCGCCGCCGCCGTCGACGCAGCCGTGAACTCCCTTGCCGAAGAGTTCCGTGCAGTCTGGTCCAGAATGGCGGCCGCGGAGCGGCAGATCATGGCGGCGCTTGCTGGCGGCCAAGGGCCGTACAGCCAAGCAGCGGGCCAGACCAGCCGAAGCGGCACCCAGACAAAGAACGCGTTGAATGCGCTGACCGAACGAGCAGACGTGACCCGACATACGACTCCTGCGGGCGACAGCTACACGATTGTCGACCCGCTGCTTGCGGAATGGATTCGCCGTGGCCGGAACGGAACGTGACGCTGTGGGAGTAACGGCGTCCGCCACCTCGCCGTGGCGCGTCAAACCGCCCGGCCGTCGCCGGTGAGGTCCTTGTCTTCCATCTCCCACGCATGGTCGAGGGTGTGAAAGGCCGAGTGCCGGATGAGGTAGGGCAGCGTCCAGGTCCGCATCCGCTTGATCTCGCCCGCGTTGTACTCGCGCATCGCCGCGACATAGGTCTTCCGGTGCTCACGCAGCCCCTCGGGCGTCATCGCCGCGTACTCGGGCACCCGCAGACCCAGCCTTCTCGCGAAGTATTCGCTCTCGTTGCGGATGGTGTGGCGGATGATCGTGTCGCGGTCACGGCCGCCCCCGCGCGGACCTGTGCGCATCTCCGGCGAAACACGCAAGGCCACGTCATCGAAGAACGTCCAGCATGCCCGTAAGAGGGTGATCCCGCGTTCGAGCTCCGCGTCGGTCATCGGCCCAAGTTCGGCCGAAGCGGGCGAGAAGGAGATGCCCCAGAAGTCGGTCGAGCCGGTGCCGACCTTGTCCTCGACGATCTTGAGGGGCCCGGCGGCGTCGAACTCCCGTGCCATGTTGGCGAGACGCGCGACCGGTCGATAACGCGCCCGATACGACTCGAGCGTCTCGATCGCCAGGTCGCGGCTCTTACCGCCCCGACTCCAGCCTGGCCAATCGAGACTGAAGGCCACCGACCGTTTCCCCTTGGGCCCACGTTCGATGACGACGCGAATGGCCATGGGACCTATACCGCTACGGCTGCGCCAATTGCGGCCAACCGCGCCACTCCCAGATCAGGTGCGGTGAGCACCTGCGGGCCATTCGCTGTCACGGCGAACGTGTGCTCAAAGTGCGCGGCCCAGCTGTGATCGACCGTGACTACGGTCCAGTCGTCGTCCAGCGTCACTAGATGCCGCTTGCCCATCATGATCATCGGCTCGACAGCCAACGTGAGCCCGGCTTGCAGCGTGAGACCTCGACCGCGACGCCCGAGGTTGGGGACGTGTGGTTCCTGGTGCATCGCCGTCCCGATCCCGTGGCCGCCGTACTCCTCGACGATCCCGTAGCTGCCACGCGATCGCACGTAGGACTCGACGGCGTGCCCGATGTCTCCAAGCCGGCCGCCTGCGACTCCGGCCGCGATCCCCCGCCACATCGACTCTTCGCACACGTCGAGCATGGCTTGGATCGCCGGCTCGATGGTGCCGACGCCGACTGTGAACGCGGCGTCGCCGTGCCAGCCGTCGACGATCGCGCCACAGTCGATCGAGATGATGTCGCCGTCCCGAAGCACGTGGCGGCGATCAGGGACGCCGTGAACGACCTCGTCGTTGATCGACGCGCAGATCGAGGCGGGGTAGGGCACCTGACCGCCGGCACCCCCGCGGTAGCCCTTGAAGTTCGAGGTTGCGCCCGCGTCGCGAATAACGCGCTCGGCGATCGCGTCGAGGTCAGCCGTCGACACCCCGGGCGCAATGGCGGCCCGCATCGCCTCGAGCGCGGCGCTGACGACAAGACCCGCAACGCGCATCTTGGCGATTTCGGCATCGGTCTTGATGTGGATCATCGTTCTCCATCCCCCTGCACACTTGCGCCCTGCACGTCAGTCACTCCAGTGCCGCAGCGACGCGACCGCACGCGCGGTGACGTCTTCGACCGGGCCGGTCGCGTCGATGCCTTCCAGCAGTCCGCGGCCGGCGTAGTAGCCCACGAGCGGCGCAGTCTGGTCGGCGTACACCTCGAGCCGGTGCCGGATCGTCTCCTCGCGATCGTCGTCGCGCTGGAAGAGCTTTCCACTGCAATGGTCGCAGATTCCTGGGACCGCCGGGGGGTCGAACAGTTCATGCCAGACGTGCGCGCACTCCTGGCAGGTCCGGCGTCCGGAGAGCCGCCGTACTACCTCATCGTCGTCGACGACCAGCTCGAGGACCACCGACAGTGGGGTCCCCATCTGCGCCAACATGGCGTCGAAGACCTCGGCCTGCACCTCGTTGCGTGGGAAGCCGTCGAGCAGGAAGCCGTCGCGGGCGTCGCCCTCGTCGAGCCGTTCCTTCACCATCGCGATGGTGACTTCATCCGGGACCAAGTCACCGGCGTCCATGTAGCGCTTGGCTTCGTGGCCAAGCGAGGTGCCCTGGGTCACATGCATGCGAAAGATGTCGCCGGTCGAGATCTTGGGCACCGACAGATGGGAAGCGATGAACTGAGCCTGGGTCCCCTTGCCTGCGCCCGGCGGACCCACCAGGACCAGTCTCACTACCGGAGGAAGCCCTCGTAGTTGCGCAGCATCAGCTGGCTCTCGATCTGCTTCACCGTGTCAAGACCGACGCCGACGATGATCAGAACTGAGGTGCCACCAAACGGGAACTGCTGCGAACTTCCGATGATCGACAGCGCAGCCTCAGGGATGACTGCGATGACAGCCAAGTACGTGGCACCCGGCACCGTGATGCGGGACAGGATGTAGGTCAGGTATTCGGCGGTTGGTCGGCCGGGTCTGATGCCCGGAATGAACCCGCCG
>DASRZB010000311.1:0-4439 GCA_035653855.1 Acidothermaceae bacterium
CGGCGGGTGTTGTCGGCGTCGAACGCGCCCCATCCGCCGTCACGTGACTGCATGCCCACGGCCCACCGGGTACCGCGCTCCACCGCCGCCGCTACGTCAGCCCGCAGCACCGGACCAGTGCGGCGAAGTGCCAGCACCACCTCGGCGGTGTCGTCAATGTCGGGGTAGGCGTCGTTGGCGAACTCGAACGCCCAGCCTGCGGCGTCGAGGTCGGGCCGCTTGACCGCCCAGTCGCCCTTGACCCGCACCTCCTCGGCGAGCAGCCAGTCGACGGCCGCCCGCACCGACGGGTCGTCGACCTCTGCGCCGGCGTCGAAGAGCGCGATCAGTGCGAGGCAGGTGTCCCACACCGGTGACTGGCAAGCCTCGAGCCGCCTGATGATGCCGTCGGGGGTGTCCTCGCGAATCAGAAAACCATCGAGGCCCTTGATAGCGGCGACCAGCGCAGGGTCGTCGAGGGATCGGCCAGTCAAGTGCAACGCCAGGATCGAGTACACCCACGGTGGCTGGATGCCGCCCCACCCGCCGTCGGCCTCTTGCCGGCGCAGCACCCAGTTGGTGGCGTGCTGAAAGGCCATCGCCCGCCCCGGCTTGATCGGTGACCGGTCGTAAAGCTTGAGGGCCTTGTCGAGCACCGTGAATGCTGTTGCGACCGGGCCGGTTTTCGAAGGGGCTGGCCGCACGCCCGAGCGCAATTCGGTGACCGTGAAGGGCAGCGGGCGAACTGGTCGAAGGGTGGCCACCACGGTGATCGCTACCACCGTCTGCCGAGCCCAGCAGCCCCAGTCGTAGACATTGAGGGGGAACCACTTCGGGAGCAGCACCAGCTCGGGGGGCATCGACGGAAGGTCGTCCCACGACCATTCTCCGAACAGCGCCAACCAGATCCGGGTGAACACCCGGCTCGCCTCGATCCCGCCGCCGGCGAGGATGAAGGCGCGAGCGGCCACCATGTGCGGCTCATCGACGCCGTCGCCGGCCAAGCGCAGCGCGGCGTACGCCTCGATCGTTGTCGACACATCGCCAGGGCCACGTTCGAAGTTGGCCCAGGTGCCGTCGGCGCGCTGCTGCGAACGGATCCAGCGCGCAGCCTCCTCGGTCTCGTCGGGCTTCAAGATCCCGAGGAATTGCCGCAGCAACAAGTCTTCCGCGTCCATCGTGACGTTGGTGCGCAGCTCGCCTTTCCACCAGCCGGCGGCATCCTGGCGGCCCACAAGGTGGGCTTGCGCGCGCTTCACCGCCAAACCGACCGCGTCGGTCAGGTCGGAGTACGTCTGCGCGGTCACGAGGTGCGTCCTCCTCGGCTAACGATCACGTTCGACGACATACCGAGCCAGCGCCGCCAGGTCGGAAGTTGTTCCCGTCAAGGCGGATGACTTCTGTTTGAGGCATGGCGGCTGTTGAAGGCTTAGCGCTTCGAGGTAACTCAGAGCCAGCGCGAGCCTCCGGTCTGCCTCGTGCGCGGCCCACTCAAGACCGCCCGCCTCGTCGATGAGCTTCGTCGCGTGGGTCACGTCGTCGTCGGAGACGAGCGGACCACCGGCGAGCATCTTCGCCAGCTGCTCGGACGCCGCCGTGCCGGAATTCAGTGCGGCGACGATCGGCGCACTCTGCTTCCCGGCTCGGACGTCGGACGATGATGACTTGCCGGTCGCAGTAGCGTCACCGGTAATGCCGAGGATGTCGTCGACGAGCTGGAACGCCATGCCGAGCTCGTGACCGTAGCCGGCGAGCGCGTCGACGACGCTGGCGTCAGCGCCGGCGGCCAGTGCCCCGATCGACGCCGAACAGGCGAGCAACGCGGCCGTTTTGCCGGCCTCCATCGCGAGTACTTCGTCGAGGTCGACGTCGCGCCGCGTGCTCAGATCGAGATCGGCAGACTGCCCGTCGATGAGCCCTTCGACCGCGGTAAGCAGGCTGGGGAGGGCACGCTGCCCTGCAGCGCCATCGCGGACAAGGACGTCGACTGCGGCCGCCAGCATCGCGTTCCCTGCCAGGATGGCTTGGCCCTCGCCGAAGACCACCCAAGCGGTCGGCCGATGCCGCCGCTCGACGTCGCGATCCATGATGTCGTCGTGCAGCAGGGAAAAGTTGTGCACCAGTTCGACCGCGACCGCTGCGGGGACGCCGTCCGCCGCGGTGCCGCCGGCGACTTGCGCCGACAGCACGGCGAGCGTCGGCCGGATCGCCTTGCCGCCTACGCCGTCGCCCGGGAGCGGTCGCCCATCAGCGTCGAGCCAGCCAAGGTGATAGGCGGCGATCCTGCGCACGTGCTCGCCCTGGAGACGGTCGACGGCGGCGCGAAGGGCCGGGACGACGAGGGCTCTGGCCCGAGCGAGGACGGCGGGTGGCTCAACGACGTCGGGCGCGGACGAGTGATCGACACCGTCAGGAGCGGCTTGCTCACCCTTGCCGGTAGCGCCAAGCTCAGCCATGTCGTCGCCCCGCCGTGCGGTCTAGAACGGGTAAGTACGTACTGAGTAAACATTTGCGTCCATCCGCTGTATATCAGATGGTGCAGATGAGGCGTCCAACTCATTGTGCTCCCAGCGATCGGTTACGGTGCCTCATGAGGCCCCGAATGTGCGAGGAGGTGGGCTTCCCAGTGGGTGCGGACGAACCAGCCGACCAGCCATTCGACCTTCGCGATGTGCTCGCCCGGCGCGGGGACGAGCGGTACGAGTTGCACCGCCGGTATCTGAACCCGCAACTGCCGCGGATGCTGCACGCGATCGGCTTCGACAAGGTCTACGCCAGGGGGCAGGGCGCCTACCTTTATGACGCGGACGGCGTCGAGTACCTCGACATGCTCGCGGGATTCGGGGTGTTCGCCCTGGGGCGCCACAACCCGGTCGTTCGGCAGGCGATCCACGACGTCATCGACGCCGACCTCGCCGATCTGACCCAGTTCGACGCTCCGCCGCTGGCCGGTCCGCTCGCTGAGGCGTTGCTCGCCAAGGTTCCCCATCTCGACCGGGTCTATTTCGGCAACAGCGGCACCGAGGCCGTCGAAGCCGCCCTGAAGTACGCGCGCTACGCGACCGGTCGCCGCCGCATCATCTACTGCGATCACGCGTTCCACGGCCTGACCGCGGGATCACTGTCGGTCAATGGATCGAGCGCGTTCCGGAAGGGTTTCGGGCCGCTGCTGCCCGACACGGCGATCCCGTTCGGCGACCTGAAGGCGCTCGAACGAGAACTTCGCCGTGGCGACGTTGCCGGCTTCTTGATCGAGCCGATCCAGGGCAAGGGCGTGGCGGTCTCACCGCCGGGCTTCCTCCCGGCTGCCCAAGAACTGCTCCGCAGTCACAAGGCGCTCCTGATCGCCGACGAGGTGCAGACCGGGGTCGGCCGCACTGGCGATTTCTTCGCGTTCCAAAACGACGGCGTCGAACCCGATCTGGTGGCCACTGCCAAAGCTCTGTCGGGTGGTTACATCCCCATCGGCGCCACGATCGGTCGTGAGTGGATCTTCGCCAAGGTCTACTCGTCGATGGACCGTGTGCTGGTGCACGACTCGACGTTCGGTTCGAACGCGCAGGCGATGGCGGCGGGACTTGCCACGCTGCACGTCCTCGAGCACGAGAACGTGATCGACAACGCGCGCAAGATCGGCGAGTTGTTGCAATCGCGGCTCGCCGAACTCGTCGATCGCTACGAGCTGCTGCATGAGGTTCGCGGCCGCGGTCTCATGATCGGGATCGAGTTCGGCCGCCCGACGTCATGGAAGCTGCGCGGATCGTGGACCGCGCTGCAGGCCGCTCGCAAGGGCCTCTTCGCCCAAACCATCGTGCACGCGTTGTTCCACCAGCACCGAATTCTCACGCAGGTCTCGGGCGATCGCCTCGAAGTGATCAAGCTGATCCCGCCGCTGATCATCGGCGAGCGCGAGGTCGACCTGTTCGTCGACGCGTTCATCGATGTGATGGACGAGGCACACCGTGGATCCGGCCTCGTGTGGGATTTCGGCAAGACCCTGGTCAAGCAGGCCCGCGCCAAGTAGCGCGGTCAAACTCCTTACGCGGACGCCTAACCAGCGGACATCAACGGCGACAATGTCAGCCGATTGCAGCGAATACGTCCGTGCACAGTGCGCCGAGCTTGACCGCATATACGGCTGCGCTCGCGGCGGTTACTCCCCCGTCGCCGACACTCGGGTCGTAGGTCAGGTTGAGCACCACGGTGTCGTTGGTCTTCACTTCGCATGTGACGCGGCCCTTGTGCGCATAAAGATCGGGCGGGTTGTTCGCCACCTGCGTCCACACAGCAACGTCACCGACGCCAGGTAACGGCGTCGCGGGAACGTTTTCCGCCGTGACGTCGGACTGGTAGTTCGCCATTGCCACATCCTCAGGCTCGACCGTCACGGTCACGGCCTGGTCAGCCGCGTCGATCGTGCACGCGAAGATGCCGTCCGGATCCTGGTTGTTGGGGTCGAA
>DASRZB010000312.1:0-3157 GCA_035653855.1 Acidothermaceae bacterium
CACCGATCGGGGTAATAAATCCACACGCCGGTGTGATAGCGACGAGACCTGCCACCAGGCCTGACGCAGCGCCAAGTGTTGTCGAATGCCCATCTCGGATCTTCTCGACAACCAGCCAGCCCAGCATCGCCGCAGCGGTCGCCACGACCGAGTTGATGAGTGCCCATCCGGCGACCGGGTCGGCGGCGAGTTCACTTCCGGCGTTGAACCCGATCCAACCGAACCAGAGCAATCCGGCGCCCAGCAGCACGAACGGCACGTTGTGCGGACGCATCCGTTCAGTGGGCCAACCAATTCTCTTCCCGAGCACGAGTGTCAGCGCGATTCCTGCGACGCCTGCGTTGATGTGCACGACGGTGCCGCCGGCGAAGTCCTCAACGTGGTGTTGCGCCAACCAGCCGCCGCCCCATACCCAGTGGGCAATGGGTGCATAGACGCAGATCGACCACGCGGTAACGAAGACAACGAAGGGAGCGAACTTCAGCCGGTCTGCGACCGCGCCGGTGATCAGCGCAGCCGTGATGATCGCGAAAGTGATCTGGAACGTCGCAATGACGGTCGTCGGTACGCCGTCACCAGAGCCCCACATGTCGGCGCCGTGATGCATACCAACGAATGTCGACGCACTACCGATGAATCCGCCGAGCTTGTCCGTTCCGAATGCCAGGCTGAAGAGGTCAAGCACCCACAGCACACTGACGATGCCCATACACACGAAGTTCTGCATCAAGATCGCCAGCACGTTCTTTGACCGGACCATACCTCCGTAGAAGAAGGCGAGGCCCGGAGTCATCAGCAGCACTAGCGCAGTGGCGGCGAGCATCCACGCGGTATTGCCCCAGTTAAGACCGGTCTTGGGGTCCATTTCACTCCACTCGTCGGAGGGCGCTACGGACGACTTCGTTGTCGCTTCGTCGGCAGTAAGTTCGCGGACTGCGATTTCCGGAATGGCACCAGGGTGTTTCGCAGGCATGAAGTTCGACGCGAGCGCATTACGGGCGTGTAACGGGAGCGGCTGAGGCTGTTGGCGGGCTAAGAGCCCAGCAGCGCGTCGACGAACGCCTCCGGCTCGAACGGCGCCAGATCGTCCGCGCCTTCACCTAGACCGACCAGCTTGACCGGGACGCCGAGTTCGCGCTGTACAGAGATGACGATGCCGCCCTTAGCGGTGCCGTCGAGCTTGGTCAGGACAACACCGGTGATGTCGACCACCTCGGCAAAGACCCGCGCCTGCACGAGACCGTTCTGTCCCGTGGTTGCGTCCAGCACCAGCAGCACTTCATCAACGGTTGTCTGCTTCTCGATCACCCGCTTGACCTTGCCGAGCTCGTCCATCAGGCCCGCCTTCGTGTGCAGGCGACCGGCCGTATCGACGAGCACGGTGTCGACGCCGAGATCGATGCCGGTCTTCACGGCATCGAAAGCAACCGATGCCGGGTCACCGCCCTCGGGGCCACGCACGGTCTGCGCACCTACTCGGCGTCCCCACGTCTCGAGCTGGTCAGCCGCGGCGGCTCTGAATGTGTCGGCGGCGCCGAGCACGACGGTTCGTCCTTCAGCGACGAGCAACCGGGCGATCTTGCCGCACGTCGTCGTCTTGCCGGTGCCGTTGACACCGACGACGAGCACGATCGCGGGGCCTTCGCCAGCTGGACGCTGAGTCGCCAACGAACGGTCGAAGTCTGGGTCGACAAGTTCGAGGAGCCCTTCGCGCAGGAAGGCCCTCGCATCGGTTGCGGACCTCGTGCCGAGCACCTTTGCCTTCGTCTTGAGGGAGTCGACGAGCTCGTTGCTGGCGCTGACGCCGACATCGGCTGTGAGCAACAGGTCCTCGACCTCCTGCCACGTCTCGTCATCGAGCGTGTCGCGCGACAGCAGTGCGAGCAGCCCTCGCCCAAGCGTCGATTCGGATCGAGCGAGACGGGCGCGCAGCCTGACCAGCCGACCGGCGGCAGGTTCGGGAGTTTCGGTGAGGTCGGCCTCGAGGACGCTCTCGTCGAGCGCCAGGTCTGTCGGTGCCTGTACCGCTGGAGCGGTGGGGGCACTGGGCGCGGCTGGTGCAGGGCGCTTGACCAGAGTCGGGCGGCTGGTCGGCGGGGGGATCGAGCGCCGACGGCTACTGCGCACAAAGAATGCGCCACCGACTCCCGCGAGGACGACGACGGCAAGAATGATCTCCAGGAGGGGCTGCACGGCGCCAAGTCTCCCATTCGCTCCAGACAGCTAGGCCCGCGGCGGTCTCCAATCGGACGTTCACCCTGTGGATAACCCCGGCGGGCGTCGGTAGCGGCCGTACCCTCCGCCGGTGGGATATCGCCGGGGGACCCTCCTTATCGTGGCGCTGGGCGTCGTGTCGTTGGCCGGCTGCTCGGCCAACGCGAGCCATCCGAGCGCCCTCGCGAGCACCAGCCCAGCTCCCCCGGTCGCTGCTGTCAGTGCGCCGACCCCGCCGTCTGCGAGCCCCGCCGCGTCGTCCGTTGCCTCGATCACAAGCCCAAGCCAAACAACGAGCGGGACCAGCGGCGCTACTGGGGACGCCTCGCCGCCGACATCGGCCGACGTTATTGCGATGCACGTCCGCGCCACAGCCCGGGCATACATCGACGACTTCAACATCGCGTTAGCGACCGGCGACGTCACAAAGATCGAAGCGTTGACGTCAAGCACCTGCGGATGCCGAGTTCTCGTCAACAGGATCAAGAAGATGACGGCAATCGGCCAGCGATTC
The DNA here is from genome assembly GCA_035653855.1 of Acidothermaceae bacterium. Taxonomy (GTDB): domain Bacteria; phylum Actinomycetota; class Actinomycetes; order Acidothermales; family Acidothermaceae; genus PALSA-607. Next base: position 2,729 of record DASRZB010000312.1, read on the forward strand.
GACGGTATAGCGTTCACGCTCAAGTCGATCGATGTCACGTATCTCGCCGCAGGCGCCAGCGGCAACGTTAAGTACTCGGTCTCCGCAGGTCGCGTTCTCGACGCTGCGGGCAAGGACCTCGGCGCACTGAGTCCTGTGCCGGATGTGGACAACGACCTCTTCATCATCAGTACCGATGGCAACTGGATGGTTCAGCAGAGCACGCTGTTGGGTGCGACCGACCGATGATGCGGCGATTCCTAGCGGCTGCCGTCGTGGTCCTCGCATGCACCTCGGGCTTCGCGCCGACCAATGCGAGTGCACAACCGGCAAGTGGCGTCATCGCCGCGGACTCCTCACCGGTACACGGGGGTACAGGCGTCGGCGGCGATGGTGGGACCGGCACGGTGAATGGCACCGACAACCAGGGTGGGGGCACCGGTAGCGGTG
>DASRZB010000313.1:0-3016 GCA_035653855.1 Acidothermaceae bacterium
CGGTCACGGTTTGCCCGAGAGTCACTGGTTCGGGTCAGTTGTGCTCCGTGACGCGTGGGAGGCCGTGCGCGAAAGACTTGGCGAGACGGTGACTTCGGAATGGAAGGACGCCACTGCAGCTGGCATCTTCGACGACAACGCGCGGGAACTGTACCGGCTGCCTGAGGTCTCTGCGCGCAACTCGCGGTAACGGCGGGCGCCGTCCTTCGAATTCTCCTGGCACCTGACCATGACCGCATTTGAGCATCCGCGAGATCTTGTACGCGACCTGTGGCGAACAGCCCCGCCAGCGCGCCAACTCAAGCGGCGGTCAGCAGCGTCTGGTCGCGAGGCCCGCGGCAGCAATGATGCTCGATGAAGTCACCGTCGAATCTGGGCGCTTTCACTCACCTCCGAAGGCGTCGGGGAACCTGCTCGTCGCGCCTGACGGGTGGCTTCAGTCCGGCGCCTCAGCGTCGTCCGATGACGGCGAAAGAGTTGCTTTGCGGGAAAGGTCAGTAGTCGTGCGATGACGCGGGAATCACTGACAGCAACACACGTACGCCTGGTCGGCTCGGCGATGGCGGATCACCTGCATACCGGGATGCGGCCGCGTTCTTAGCACGAGTGCCCGCGGGCTTTTCACCGGCACCCGCGGCGAGTGACTTGGTTAACGCACCCTTAATCGCAGCTTAGGACGACCATCACTGGCTCCCCACTAACTTCCGTCCTGTCGGCCACAGGGCCCGATTGGTCGCATCGGTGTTCACGGGAGGTTCGCCAGGTGAGGACAGGGTTATCGAGGCCGCGGCCGGGAGTTCGACGCGTCGGCGTGCCAGTCATCGCGGCAGCACTTCTTGCCGGATGTGGAGCCGCAGCATCTACCGGCAGCACGACCTCGCCAACGTCGGCGAACTCAGGACCGTCCGGTCCATGCGTCATTTCGGGCAAGCAGCCGACTCCCGCTCCCACGGCAGCAGGCAACGCAGCCGCGGCGTCGTTGCCGCTTCAGCTGCCATCGCCGCTCGTACCGCTGATCGTCTATTCGGCGCAGGGTTACGACAGCACGATCACAAAAGCCTTTACGAAGGCGACGGGGATCCCCGTGCAGCTCGACGACGACAGCACCGGGCCTCTCCTCGCTAAGGTGCAGGCAGAGAAGAACAATCCGAGCTGGGACGTGCTGTGGGTCGACGGTGACACCGCATTTGCCGCATTAGACCAACAGGCCCAGCTCCTCCCCTACCAGCCGTCGGTCCAGCTGAACGCGGCGGGCGAGTCGCTGGTGCCGGCGGATCATTCGTATGTGCCGGTCAGCACCACGATCATGGCCTCCGTCATCTACAACTCTGCAGCGGTGAGTGCCGTGCCGACGAGCTATGCGGACCTCCTGGGCTCTCAGTACACCGGCAAGGTGGGAATGAACGATCCCTCGCAATCGGGCCCGACGTTTCCGTTCATCGCAGGCCTGATGAACCAGCTGGGTGGCGAATCGAATGGTGTGGCTGCGGGTGAGCGATGCTTGACCGCGCTCAAAACGAACGGCCTGCACGTATTCCCCACCAACGGGGATACATTGCACGCCCTCGAGACCGGTCAGATCGATTACGGGATGATCCAGAGCTCGGCAGCCACCGGCGAAGTACTCAAGGCTGCGTCACAACCCAGTTCGGCCTACGTGCCCAAGATCGTGAACCTCCCGGTATCGACGCTGCTGCCGGGGGTCATCGGCATCGACAAGAATCGGCCCGCCGCGAACCAGGCTGAAGCTGAGGCGTTCGTCAACTACGTACTCTCATCGGCCGGACAGGCCGTGATGCAGACGGGTGATCCGACGGGTGACTCGCTCTTCTGGCCCATCGTTCCCGGAATTTCCGCCGTGTCGGGGCTTCCGAGCTTTCCCATGAGCTACCAGAAGCTCGACCCGTACTTCTGGGGACCCAAGGAGAGCGAGGTCAACAACTGGTTCGACACGAACATCAAGACGTAGCATGCCGCGAGCAGCCGGTTGATGGCCGTTGAAATGGTCGCGGCAGCTCGCGACACCGCAGCAGCGCGCAGTCGCGCAGATCGGCTGTCGATGGCGCTGTCCGCATTCCGGACAGCGCCAATCGCTCTCTTCTGGATTGTCATCGTCGCGCTCCTGGCGCTGCCGGTGTTGCTCTTTCTCATCGTGGCCTTCTCGCCGCGGCTCTTCGACCAAGGATCGGACTGGTTCACCCTCTCGGCGTTCCAGGAGGCGTTCAACGGCACGCTGGCGCTTGGCATCCTCAACTCACTGTTCGTCGGGGTGGCGAGTGCCGTCGTCGCAGCCGTCATCGGATTTGCGGTCGCATGGCTTGTGGTTCGCACAGACGTCCCGTTCCGTCGCTTGTGGAGCGGGGCGATGTTCGCGCTGCTGCTTGCGCCGTCCTACCTTGTGGCATTGGGGTGGGAACGGCTGCTGGAGCCGCAGGGGGTGCTGGACACGTCAGGCATCCATCCGGGCGCTGTGAGGGCCCTCTTCTACGGACCGTTTGGCGTGATCTTCGTGCTCGCGATGAAGGGGCTGCCCTTTGCCTACCTCGCGATCTCGTCTGCGCTGCGCGGACTCGGCGAAGAGTTCGAGGATGCGGTGCGCGTGCACGGAGGCGGGCGCGTCGCTGCGATCCGTGTTGTGATCGCGCTGCTTGCACCCGCGATCTGGTCGGCGCTGGCGATTGTTTTCGCCGAATCGGTGAGTGACTTCGGCGTCGCTGCCACGCTCGCCAACGACGCCCATTTTCCAGTGGCAACCTACACGCTGTTCAATTCAGTGGAAGCGTTTCCCATTCAGTTCCCAGTCGCCGCAGCGGTGGGTTGGATGCTGATGGGCCTCGCGGGGATCGCGTTGCTCGCCCAAGGCTGGGCGCTGCGGAGCCGCAGCTATCGTGTGCTGAGCGGCCGCAGCCGCCCTGCGCGCCGCATTCATCTGTCTCCCGGAGCTCGACGCGGCGCGTTCGGCGGGCTGACACTCTTACTGATGCTCGGCCTGGGCGTTCCCGTGTTCGCCGCCGTC
>DASRZB010000314.1:0-5331 GCA_035653855.1 Acidothermaceae bacterium
GCCTGCAACACGGCGCAGGTGGTGCGTTTCCACGCCGCTTTATGAGCGCGGGACGGCTAGGCGTCGTCGTGGGGCTGATCGGACTTGTTGCCACTGGATCACTCGCGTGGACCGCGCGGGCCCTCAATCGCAGCAATGAACATCGCCTCCTGCAGATTCAGACCGCCCAGGCCGGAGCACTTATTGCCTCCTCAATTCTCGGCATCGAGGCGCCCCTTGCGACGGCACTGCAGATCGAGACTGCGACCGGTGGCAACGCGGCTGAGTTCACCCGATTCATGGCCTCCTACACAGGACCCGGAAAGCTCTTCGTTTCGGCATCCGTCTGGAGGGCCGACGGTGCGGGGACGCGGATAGTCACGTCGATCGGCCAGCCGGCGAAGCTCGATACGGTCGCAGCGGAGGCACTTGTCGCGAAGTCATTCGGTAGTTCAACGTTCGTCGCGACGGGCATTCCGGCGAACACCCCGCAAGCGATCGGCTTCGCCCTCGCGAATCCCGCGAGCCCGGCATACGCCATTTACGCTGAGCGAGCGATTCCGGCGAACCGCAAGGTGGAGGTCGAGAGCAACTCAGCATTCTCCGACCTTAGGTATGCAACCTATCTTGGGACGACGACGAACCCATCACAGTTGACGACCACCGACGTATCGCCTAGCCAGTTGCCACTCAAGGGCGCTGAGCGGATCGCCGTCCCGTTCGGTGACACGACCGTCACACTCGTCGCGGCGCCGGTAGGACATCTAGGGGGATCGCTAGGTGCGAACCTGCCCTGGATAGTCCTCGCGCTTGGCGTCGCGCTGACCATTACGTCGGCGTTCGTCGCGGTGCAGTTGGCTAGCCGCCGCAGGGAAGCAGAGCGAAACTCTGAAACGATTAGCGGTCTCTACAGTGACCTCGATCGTCTCTATGCCGAGCAGCGGACTATCGCCGTGACGCTTCAACGCGCACTGCTGCCTCGACGAATTCCGTCCATCGACAATCTGGAGATCGCGTCTCGCTACGTCGCAGGGGCCGACGGTGTCGACGTCGGTGGCGACTGGTACAGCCTCGTGCAGATTGACGACCAGCGCTTTGGGTTCGTCGTCGGAGATGTTTCGGGCCGTGGCGTCGGGGCCGCCACGATCATGGCTCAGCTTCGCTACACCGTGCGGGCCTACCTGCTGGAAGGCCACGGGCCGGGTGCCGTCCTTGGAATGTGTTCTGGGCAGCTCGATATCGATGTGGACGGACACTTTGCGACCGTGCTCGTCGGAGTAGGTGACCTCGGCTCACGAGAGATCACGATCGCCAACGCTGGCCATATGAACCCGCTCTTGGTGGCTGCTGCTGGCGAAACGAGCTTCGTTGACACGACGGTAGGGCCGCCGATAGGCATCGGATCCTCGACATATGCGGAGACGACCGTTGCCATGGCGCCAGGCTCGACCCTGCTCGCCTTTACCGACGGGCTGATCGAGCGACGAGGCGAGGACATCGATCGCGGGTTCGAGCGGTTGGCGGATGCCGCGACCGAGTTCGGACCTACGCTGGACGGGGTCCTTTCACGGTTGCTCACGACGGTGGCGGAGGACACCGCGCGAGACGATATCGCGATCCTGGCGTTTCGTTGGATCGACGCCCAGTCGCCCGATTCGGTCTCTATTTCCGCCAGCGAATCGCGAGTATGACGGTGTCATCAGGAGCGTCGGCGACGATCAGTGCGTTCACCAGCCTGTCGACAAGTTCGCCAAGCGACTCGCTCTGACCGGTTGCTGCATCGCGAAGGCGTTCGAGACCAACGTCGATCGATTCGTCGTCCTTGCGCTCGATCAGGCCGTCGGTGAACGCGATGAGCGTGGCATTGGGCGGGACGTCGAAGGTGACGGTGGTCAGATTGGCGAGCGGCGCCACACCGACAGGCGGCGCAGCGGGACCGACAACGAATTCGGCGACGCCATCGCGCACGACAAGCGGCATGAAGTGGCCTGCGGACACCACCGTTACCCGGTGCCGACCGACGTCAATTTCGCCCGCCAACACGGTAGCGAACTGTTGATCGGATTCGATGTCGAGCAATGCACTCAGTTTCACGAGCACGGTCGCGACGTCGTCGCCTTGCGCGGTGTAGGCGCGGATCGCGTATCGCAACGACGCCATCGTTGTCGCAGCCTGTAGCCCACGACCCGAGACGTCACCTACGAAGAACACGCAGCGGTCGTTACCGATCGAGATGACGTCGTACCAGTCGCCGCCGACCTCAATATCGACGACTCCCGCGAGGTACCGGGCGGCAATCTCCATCCCGTCGATGTCTGGTACTCGGGGCAGTAAAGCGTGTTGTAAGTAGCCTGCAATGTTCTGCTGTTCGCGATAGAGCCGGCCGTTGTCTCGAGCGAGACTCTCCGCGAACAGGCGGCGTCGTATTGCGTACTCGACCGCCGCGCCACTGCCGACGGCGAGCGCCAATCCGACGCCAAGGACGATCCACTTCAGGGCCGCTGACAAACTGCCGGTGAGCCGCCTGCTGGACGCGCCGACCATCGTGATGACGGTGTCGCCGAACGGCAGGGACGTCGTTGAGGTGCGGCCGCGGATCGGCGTGCTGCCGGTGGCTTCGAGCAAGTCAGCAGGAACGGGCTTTGACCCGAGGTAGAGCGCGAACTTCAACTGTGCAAACGGAGAAGAAGCCGGAACCGCGACCCGGTGGTTGGCCGGTAGCGAGGTCTCGCGGTAGACCAAGTATCCGCTCGTGTCGCCCATCGGCATTTCTGCGTACCCCAGCCGCGGCGATGAGCCGGGCAGGATCCCTGTCACGAAGAGCGTGGAGCTCGGGTGCACGGTCGCAAAGAACGCACTGTCGAGGTGCTCGTTGACCAGCGTCAGCGGAGGTCCGACAGCGCTGATCTCTTGTGCGTGCCCGTTGGTGATCCGCCAGAGCGAGACCGACCCGGAGTCGCCTGCCGACACGGTCCCGGCGGCCACGAAACGCTGGAACGTATCGGGATTGCCGTTCGTGTCGATCCCGACCTGAACCGCGTCGACGAGTTGCGACTGAACTACCGGCAACGCACTCGAGATCGCCGCCGCGGTCTGCTGTACCTGCTGGGCCAGCAGGCGGTCGTTGTTGTGGGTGTTGACAGTGTCGGTGACCCAAGCCAAGCCGAGGGTCAGGGCTACGCCGATCCCGACTACCCCGGCACTGAGCGGACGCAATCGTAGGGCGAACATTTGCGTGTGAGTCTGACACATCGCCTCTATCCGGAACAGGCTTGACAGGGCTGCCCGCGAGCCGTCAGCGCGAGTGTTTGTCGTGCATCGGCCTGGGCATGGGGTGTCTTGTAATCACGCAGATCACGCATCGGAGGACGCCGTGCGCATCGGCTATTTTCTCTCCAGCGAAGAGGTTGAGCCATTGTTTGCCGCATGACGCAAGTAGCAGCGCAAATCACAGCGGAGGTCACGATGACGGCCGAACGCCAGGGGCGGGTGATGGACCGTGTGTCGACATGCCTCGCGCGAGCTGCCCCCTGAGCCGCGGTCGGCAAGCGTCGCCCGCGCTTTCTTGCGCGAATGCTTCACGGGCTGGGATCTCATGGAGCTCTACGACGACGCTGCGCTCGCGCTGACCGAGCTCGTCTCGAACGCCGTCATGCATGCTGCGACGCCACTCGTCGTTGCTGTTAGCTGCGAAGGGGGCATGGTCGAAATCGCTGTGCACGATGGCAATCCGTCGATGCCGGCGATCCGACCGCACCGCACCGACGTGGACGCCGACATCAAACAGGCACTTGCCGCCGAAGCCGCGGCTGCCGAGCCCATCGACGACCGTGACCCCCGCGTTTACGTGGGCGACGCCGGCTCACTCGCGGGCGGTCGCGGGCTGTTGCTCGTTGACGCCATTTCGGCCCAGTGGGGGGTCAGCCCGTTGAGCGACGGCAAGGCAGTGTGGGTGCGCAGTCCGGTGCCGGAAGGCTGGCCGCACGCTGCCGATTGCTCGTGCGCCCACGAGGAGCAAGCCACCGTCCTGGGGTCGGGCCGGACTGTTGTCCATCGCTCCTAGCCCACCCGTCCACCGGCTAGTCGACGCTGCCGTTGTGCAGCCAGCGGGCCGCTCGTAGTATTTGCCTTGTTTGCACCAGTACGCACGCGCCTCCAAACCCTGGGTGGCGAGCTTCTGGAGGTTGTTGTCGATGACCACGTCCGCCGGGCCTCCGAGCCAGAACACGTCCCTTTCGCATCTGTTCGATGACTGGCAGCGCGCCAGTGCCGCCCTGCGCGACGCGGAGGCACACGGGGCGAGTAATAGCGAGGTGCTGGCGCTGGCCGAAGACGTGCTCCGAGCCCGGGTTGCGGTAATGCGGGACCGGATCGCTGCTGGTTGGCAGCCCTCCGATGAGGTGATGCACGACCTCGAAGTCGATACTCAACTCATGCACGAGGCTGACGCGCGCGGAGTGTGAGCCCGCTACCGCTCGTCCGTCCGATGCTCGCAGTCGCCGGACCGATTCCTGCCAAGGACGACGGCCGCTTTGCCGTCGAGATGAAGTGGGACGGCGTGCGCGCCGTTTCCTATTGGGACGGCGGGGAGTTGCGCCTGTTGTCGCGCAACGACAACGACGTCACGGCCGGCTATCCCGAGTTGGCCGCGCTCGGCTCTTTGCTCGGTTCCCACAGCGCGATTCTGGACGGCGAGATCGTCGCCTACGACCGCGGCCGACCCTCGTTCGAGGCGCTTCAAGCTCGGATGCATGTGCGCGGCGCGAAGGTGAAGCAGTTAGCCGCCGAGGTCCCGGTGACGCTGTTGCTGTTCGACGTCATGCAGCTTGACGGCAAGGCGACGACTGGGTTGGCCTACACGAAGCGACGCGAACTGCTCGAGGCACTCGAGCTCGCCGGCGACCATGTGCTGACCCCGCCTGCGTTTCACGAGTCGCCAAAGACGGTGCTGGCGGCGAGCCGCGCGCAGGGCCTTGAAGGGGTGGTCGCGAAAGCCGTCGACAGCATCTACTTACCCGGCCGCCGATCCCCGTCGTGGATCAAGGTCAAGCACGAGCACACGCAGGAGGTCATCATCGGCGGCTGGAAGCCCGGCGAGGGTGGACGCGCAGGTCGTATCGGCTCGCTGCTGCTCGGTATCAACAACGATGCCGGTGAACTGGTCTACGTGGGCCACGTCGGGACCGGCTTCAGCGACCGCGCGTTGGTCGAGCTAGGCACACGGCTCAAGCCGTTGCAGCGCAAGACCAGTCCGTTCATCGACGAGGTGCCTAGGCTGCACGCGCGCGACGCCGTCTGGGTGACGCCGGCGCTCGTGGGCGAGGTGAGCTACAGCGAGTTCACCCGCGAGCT
>DASRZB010000315.1:0-7234 GCA_035653855.1 Acidothermaceae bacterium
CCGCCGTAAAGCACCCGAACCTCATCGGCAACTGCCGAGCTGTATGACTGCGCCATTCGGCCGCGGATAGCACCGCAGACTTCTTGCGCGTCGTCGGGCGTTGCGACCTCGCCCGTGCCGATGGCCCACACCGGCTCGTAGGCGATCACGATCTGCGCCGCCTGCTCAGCAGTAACATCGGCCAATCCGCCGTCCAGCTGAACCAGCGTATGCGGCACCTGCTGCCCCTCCCTGCGCACCTCGAGCGCCTCGCCGACGCACAGGATCGGCGTCATGCCAGCGGCGATGGTGGCCCGGACCTTGGCATTGACCAGCGCGTCGTCCTCGTCGTGATACTGCCGACGCTCGGAGTGCCCGGCGACGACGAAGGTACAGCCGAGCTTGGCGAGCATCGCGGCTGAGATCTCGCCGGTATATGCCCCAGCGCTGTACGCCGACACATCTTGCGCGCCGTACAGCAGTCGCAACCGGTCGCCGTCGACCAAGGTTTGCACGCTGCGGATGTCGGTGAACGGCGGCAGGACCGCGACGTCGACGGCGTCATAGTCCGGATCCGACAACGAGAAGGCCAGCTTCTGCACGAGGCCGATGGCTTCGAGGTGGTTCAGGTTCATCTTCCAGTTCCCGGCCATCAACGGCTTGCGAGTCGGCCTGGAGGCAGCTGTTGCCATCGTCAGTGCTCCAAGACCTGGAGGCCGGGAAGCGTCTTGCCTTCGAGATACTCGAGGCTGGCGCCGCCGCCCGTCGACACGTGGCCGAAGTCGCTCTCTGCGAACCCGAGCTTGCGCACCGCCGCTGCCGAATCGCCGCCGCCCACCACCGTCAGTCCGTCGACGGCGGTCAGTGCCGAGGCCAGTGCCTTCGTCCCGCCCGCAAAAGCATCGAATTCAAACACGCCCATCGGGCCGTTCCAGAAGACCGTGCGGGCATCGGTGAGTTTCGATGCGAACAGGGCGCACGTTTCCGGACCGATATCGAGACCCTCCCGGTCGGCGGGGATCTGCGATGCCGGGACGACGATGTGTGGCGCGTCCGCGGCAAAGTGGGTGGCCGCGATGATGTCGACGGGCAGGACCAACTCGACCCCGCGCTTTTCTGCATCGGTGATCAGTCCGCTGACCACATCGAGTTGGTCCTTCTCGAGCAGCGAGTTGCCCACTTCGTAGCCCTGGGCCGCCAGGAACGTGTAGGCCATGCCGCCGCCGATCAACAACCGGTCGACTTTGTCGAGCAGATTCGAGATCACGCCGAGCTTGTCGGAGACCTTCGCACCACCGAGAACGACGACGTAGGGCCGCACGAGTTCGTCGGTCAGCCGCCGCAGCACCGCGACCTCGGCCAGCACCAAACCCCCGGCCGCGTGCGGCATCCGCTGTGGCAGGTCGTACACGCTCGCGTGCTTGCGGTGCACCGCCCCAAACCCGTCACCGACGTAAGAACCGCCCTCGCCCGCCAATGCGGCGAGTTGGTCGGCGAAGAGACCCCGCTCGGCGTCGTCCTTGCTCGTCTCGGCGGCCTCGAAGCGCAGGTTCTCGAGCATCACGACCCCGCCAAGCGGGGTCTCTTCGACGACCGCCTGCGCCGATACCCCGGCGATGCCGTCGCTCGCGTCGTCCGGGAAGCCGACCGGCCGGCCGAGCAACTCGGACAGCCGCACCGCTGCTGGGCGCAGCGACAGCGCAGGGTTGACGACACCCTTGGGCCGGCCGAGGTGCGCCATGACGACGACCCGCGCGCCCCGACTCGTCAGATCGCTGATCGTGGGAAGACTGGCCCGAATGCGCTTGTCATCGGTGATGACCGGCGGACCGTCGCCGCCCGAGTCCAGCGGCACGTTCAGATCAGCCCGGACAAGCACGGTCCGGCCGGCGACCTCGAGGTCGTCGACAGTGCGCACGCGCTCCTCGCCTAGCCGAGTCGCGCGGCGACGAGCGCCGTGAGGTCGGCCAACCGGCTCGAGTAACCCCACTCGTTGTCGTACCAGCCGAGCACCTTGACCGTCTTGCCGCTGACCATGGTGAGCAGCGAGTCGAAGGTGCAGGAGGCAGGCGTTCCGACGATGTCGGACGAGACGATTTCGTCTTCGGTGTAGACCAAGTAGCCCTTCAGCGGCCCGTCGGCAGCGGCCTTGTATGCGGCGTTGACTTCATCTCGAGTGACCTCACGCTCGAGTTCGACTACGAGGTCGGTGATCGACCCGTCGGGTACCGGCACCCGAAGTGCGAACCCGTCGAGCTTGCCCTTCAACTCCGGCAGCACCAACGCCACGGCCTTCGCGGCACCTGTCGTCGTCGGGATGATGTTTTGCGCGGCGGCGCGCGCCCGGCGGAGGTCCTTGTGCGGGAAATCGAGGATGACCTGGTCGTTGGTGTAGGCGTGCACGGTCGTCATGAAGCCCTTGACGATGCCGAAACTGTCCTGGAGGACCTTGGCGAGCGGCGCGACGCAGTTGGTCGTGCACGACGCGTTGCTGATGATGTGGTGCTTGGCGTTGTCGTAGTCGCCGTCGTTCACGCCGAGGACGAACGTGCCGTCCTCGCCTTTCGCCGGCGCCGAGATGATGACCTTCTTGGCTCCGGCGGTGATGTGCGCCTTGGCCTTCTCGCCGTCCGTGAAGTGACCGGTCGATTCGATGACGATGTCAACGCCGAGGTCGCCCCAAGGCAGCTGTGCGGGGTCGCGCTGCGAGAGGACCTTGATCTCTTTGCCGTCGACGGTGATCGAGCCCTCGCCAAAGCTGACCTCGCCCGCGAACGTGCCGAGCACAGTGTCGTATTTCAGCAGGTGAGCCAGCGTCTTGGTGTCCGTCAGGTCGTTGACCGCGACGATCTCGATGTTGCTGCCGTGCGAGGCCGCGACGGCGCGATAGAAGTTACGTCCGATACGACCGAAACCGTTGACGCCTACCCGAATGCTCACGACTCATGCTCCTCGATCGAGAGAAAAACACCACCCCGACCCTAACGGATTGCGCGTGACCGCCTTTCAGCGCATTCGCCGACAACGGTTCCAGTTGTCGCGGTTGCCGCGCCTATGCAACAAATACCGGGCTGGTCAGGGCACCAACATGTCGGGGGTCAGGCCGGCCTCGGTGCCGGGCTGACCGAGGTCGCTGGCCCGCTTGTCAGCCATGGCGAGCAGCCGGCGAATCCGCCCGGCGACGGCGTCCTTGGTCATCGGCGGGTCGGCGAGCGCACCAAGCTCCTCGAGTGAGGCCTGCGCGTGCTCGATGCGCAAGTGGCCGGCAGCGACCAGATGCTCAGGCGCTTCGTCGCCCAGCAGCTCAAGCGCACGCTTGACCCGAGCACCGGCGGCCACCGCCGCGCGGGCCGAGCGCCGCAGGTTCGCGTCGTCGAAGTTGGCCAGCCGGTTCGCGGCTGCCCTGACCTCACGGCGGACCCGCCGCTCCTCCCACGCCAGCACGCTGTCGTGAGCGCCGAGCCTGGTAAGCAGTGCCCCGATGGCGTCGCCGTCGCGGATCACCACTCGGTCGACACCTCGAACCTCTCGAGCCTTGGCCTGGACGCCGAGGCGCCGGGCCGCACCAACGAGGGCCAGCGCCGCCTCAGGGCCGGGGCAAGTCACTTCGAGAGCGGACGATCGGCCGGGCTCCGTCAACGATCCGTGGGCGAGAAACGCGCCACGCCATGCGGCCTCGGCGTCGCAGACGCCGCCGGACACCACCTGCGGCGGTAGTCCGCGGATGGGTCGGCCCCGTCCATCGAGCAGGCCGGTCTGCTTGGCCAGCAGATCGCCGTCCTTCACTACCCGCACGACGTAGCGGCTGCCCTTGCGCAGGCCGCCAGGTGCAACGACGGCGATGTCGGAGCCGTGGCCGTACAGCTCCGCGATGTCCTTGCGCAACCGCCGTGCCGAGCTCCCCGTGTCGAGTTCGGCCTCAACGACGACTCGGCCGCCAACGAGGTGTAGACCGCCGGCGAAGCGCAAAAGTGCTGAAGTTTCGGCTTTCCGGCAGCACGACTTGGTGACGGTCAGCCGCGACAGCTCGTCCTTTACCGCCGACGTCATTGCCATCGTCTTACCGTCCTGTTCCCCGGTGGGCTGTTAAGGGTGCTCAGTGGTGTCCTTGAAGATCCCCGCGTACGCAGCCGCTAGCAGTTCGGGGTCATGGCGCGGGCTGCCGTCGCTCATCGCGACAGGTGCCAACACCAACCGACCCCCGATATCAGCGGCCACTGCTCGCAACGTATCGGCCTTGGCAACAACCCTCTCGTCAGCGAGCACCACATCGATCGACAGCTCGGGCGCGTGCGCCGCCAATACGTCGAGGTGAGCCTCGGGCGAGAAGTCCGCAGTCTCCCCCGGTTGGGGTGCCAGGTTCAGCGCGACGATCTTGCGCGCCGGCGTCTCGATCAGCGCCTTCGCCATCTCGGGGACGAGCAAGTGCGGAAGCACGCTGGAGAACCACGACCCGGGGCCGAGCACCACCCAGTCGGCGTCGAGGATCGCGTCGATGGCCTCAGGACAAGCCGGTGGGTCCGCGGGCACCAGAGTGACGGACACGACGCGGCCTGCAGCGGTCGCCACCTTGACCTGTCCGCGCACGGTACGCATGGCCGTCGGATCGCCCGGATCGAACCCGGTGACCTCCGCCTCGATGTCGAGCGGAACAACGGACATGGGCAGCACCCGGCCGTGGGCGCGCAACAACCGGCCCACCAGTTCGAGCGCAGCCACCTGATCGCCGAGCAACTCACTGATCGCCACGATCAAGAGGTTGCCCAGCGCATGGCCGTTCAACTGGCCCGTGCTGTCGAACCTGTACTGCACGACCTCGGCCCAGATGCGACCCCACGGGTCGTCGCCACAGAGCGCCGCAAGCGCCTTGCGCAAATCACCCGGTGGAAGGACACCGAACTCACGGCGCAGCCGACCACTTGAACCGCCGTCGTCAGAGACCGTTACGACGGCCGTCAGGTTGTCGGTAACCCTGCGCAACGCCGAAAGCGAGGCTGCCAACCCGTGACCGCCCCCGAGGGCGACCACCCGTGGCCCGCGGGCGGCGGGGCCGGATGGCAGCAGGCCGCCGACATCTCCAAGCCGCATTCCGGATGGCAGCCCGGGCGCTCGGCGGTCCGTACCCGCCGCGTGAGACGCCCCGCGCTCCCTATCGCCGCGTCCTGGTACCGCGGGCGTCATTCCCGGCCCAGATCCCGGTGGGTCACCTGAACCTCGATCGGGTCGCGCGGCGGCACGCCGGCCCGCGTCGCATGTCCACGAGCGGAGTAGCTCGGATGGAGCGCTTCGAGCCGCGCGGCGAGCTGTTCGGCGATCGCGACGCTGCGGTGTTTGCCGCCTGTACAGCCGACTGCGAGAGTCATGAAGCGCTTGCCCTCGCGCTGGTAGCCCTCGACCAGAATCGCCAGAATTTCCGTGTAACGATCGAGAAATTCTTGTGCGCCCGGCCGGCTCAGCACGTAGTCGCGGACTTGTTCGTCTCGCCCTGTCAACGGCCGTAGCTCGGGGACCCAATGCGGGTTCGGCAGGAACCGGCAGTCAACGACCAGGTCGGCATCGACCGGCAGCCCGTACTTGTAGCCGAACGACACAACCGTCGCTCGCATGGTGGGTTCGTTCGCGTCAGCGAATGCGGACACGATCTTCGCGCGCAGCTCGTGGACGTTGAGCCGCGTCGTGTCCAGGACGAGGCCGGCCTCGCCGCGCACATCGCGCAGCAACTCGCGTTCACGCGCGATGCCGTCGACGAGGCGACCATCGCCTTGCAACGGATGCGGACGCCGGACGTTCTCGAATCGCCGGACGAGTTCGTCATCAGATGCTTCAAGGAAGAGCACCTGCGGCTCCGCGCCTCGACGTTCAAGCGACGAGAGTGCGCTTTGCAGGTCGGAGGTGAATCCCCGACTGCGGACGTCGACCACGGCGGCGATCTTGGTGATCGCGCCGCCGCTTCGGGTACCGAGGTCGACCATCGTGTCGAGCAACCCGGGCGGCAGGTTGTCGACCACGAACCAGCCGAGGTCCTCCAGACACTTCGCGGCGGTGCTACGACCCGCACCCGAGAGTCCGGTCAGCACGACCAGCTGGAGCGGTTCCTGCTCCGGCGCCGGTTGCGTCACGCTCACGTGTCCTTCTCCCTGCCGGCCACTACGCTCGCCGTCCCGGCCAATGCCGCGTGCACCACTTCCGCCGTCCCTCGTCCGATGCCGGTGACCTCAGCGAGCTCATCGACCGTCGCCGCGCGCACTCGCTTCACCGATCCGAAGTGTCGCAGTAACGCGGCGCGTCGGGTTGAGCCGAGCCCGGGTATTCCTTCAAGGGCACTGCGGGTCATGGACGCCGACCGCTTCGCTCGGTGATAGCTGATCGCGAATCGGTGCGCCTCGTCGCGAACCCGCTGCAGCAGGTAGAGGCCCTCGCTACTGCGCGGCAGGATCACCGGGTCGGGGTCACCAGGGCGCCACACTTCTTCGAGTCGCTTGGCGAGACCGACCAGAGCGATGTCGTCGATGCCGAGCTCGTCGAGTGCCCGCTTGGCTGCGGTGACCTGCGGTTGGCCGCCGTCGACGACCACCAAATTCGGGGTATAGGCGAACTTGCGAGGTCGCCCGGTGTCGGGATCGATCATCGTGCGCACGCTGGCGTGCGGATCGGATTCGTCGGGCTCCGGCAGCTCGTCCATTTGCAGGTCGCTAGCCGCGCGCTCATCGAGATAGCGACGGAACCGGCGGGTGATGACTTCGTGAATTGCGGCGACGTCGTTCGCGGTAGCCCGATCGACCGGCTCGGAATCGGCAGCTGGATCGGCGTGCGGATCGGGGTCGGCTGGCAACGCGCCGCTGCCCACCGAGTTAATCGCGAACCGCCGGTATTCGCTCTTGCGAGCAAGGCCGTCTTCGAAGACGACCATCGACGCGACGACATCGGTACCTTGCAGGTTGGAGATGTCGTAGCACTCGATCCGCAATGGCGCCTCGTCGAGCTCGAGGGCATCTTGAATCTCCTGCAATGCACGGCCGCGGGCGGTCAGATCGCCGGCCCGACGAGTCTTGTGCAGCATCAACGATTGCGCCGCGTTGCGCGCCACCGTCTCCATCAGCGCGCGCTTGTCGCCACGCTGCGGTACCCGGAAGTCGACACGCGATCCGCGACGCACGCTCAACCATTCGGTGACCGTCTCGAGGTCGGCCGGCAGTTCGGGCACCAGCACTTCGCGAGGCACCTCTGCTGCGGCGCCGACCAGTTCGTCGACCTC
>DASRZB010000316.1:0-4367 GCA_035653855.1 Acidothermaceae bacterium
TGTTCGAGGTGCTTCCCTGTGTCACCACCACCGAGCCCGCGGTGATGTTATCGGACAGGACTGGATCGGTGACGGATAAGGCGACGAAGACCGGCCCGCTCTGTGGAAGATCGACCGTGAATGCCTGCCAGCCGGACGTGCCGCAGGTGGTCGTCGAGCCGTCGGGCGCCTCGATCGTGCAGGCGGTGACCTGCCCGCTGGTGATCTTCAGAGTCTCCTTGCCCAGCAATTGCTTCGTCGTCTTGACCGTGAAGGAGATCTGCCCGCTCGGGCTGTTGGGCGTGAAGATCCCGGTCAGCGACGGGGTGACGGTGGCCGAGCCGGTCGCGGAGAGCGTCTGGCCGGTGTCGGGCTGGGCGATCGTCGAGCGCGGGTAGATGTCCATGCTGTAGGGCGGATTGAGCTGGATGTCATAGTTGCCGGACGCGTCCGTGACGGTGACCGCGTTCCCGTTCGCGTCGGTCGCGGCCGTATAGAAGAGGCTCGGATCCCAGCTGATCTGGCTCAGGTCGACGCGCGAGTCGAGCTTGACGTGCAGCTCGATCGTGTCGCCCTTCTTGACGTTGAGCGAGGAGGGTGGCGTGATCGTGCCCGTCTTGTTCCAGGCAACGGTCTGGCTGAAGACGGCGCTGCCGTTCTGGAGCACCTGCAGGGTGACGTCGTCGCTGGTGACGCCGGCCTTGTTCAAGACGCCGGTGATGCTGAGCGTGCCGTCGAACGGCATCGTCACCGTGATGTGCTGCCGGCCGGCCAGGGTGAAGTCCTTGGTTGCGTCGAAGCTGTAGACGTTCAGCCCGTCGGCGTCGGTCACCGCGGTGACGCCGGTGTAGGTCACGCTCGGATCCCAGTTGACCTGGTCGTACTTGCCGTCGAAGCCCGACTCGACCCGGAAGTAGATCCGGTCGCCGACCTGGACGGGGATGCTGCCGACGCCGCTCGGCGTGTAGCTGGAGGAGTCGGTCGCGCCGATCGTCTGCGACCACAGCTGATCGCCATTGTGCTGGATCGCGACCGTGACCCCATCAGCCGTGGTGTAGTTCTGGCGGGCGGCGCTGGTGTCCTGGATCAGGTTGACACTGCCGCCGATGCTGATCGTCCCGGCAAAGGGCGCAACCCAGCGACGAACCGTATCGACCAGCGGCGAGGCCGCCAGCTCCTGCTGGTAGGCCGACTGGAGGCCCGGCAAGAGCGGCGCGGCGTCGACCTGACTCGTGCCGAGCGGCACCTGCGTCGTCGAGCTGTCGAAATTGAACGTCGGTGCCCCATCGACGAGATGGTCGAAGAGGACGTGCCCGTTCTGCACCAGGTCGGGCAGGCCGTCGTTGTTGACGTCGATGAAGTAGATCGGGCTGTTGTTGAAGGTCCAGGCATGGTTGTAGAGCACCGAGACGCCGACGTAGGCCTCCGGCCCGACGGCGACGGTATCGCTCGATTGCTGGCCCAGGGTGTCGAGGCCGGTGACCGGCTCCGCTGTTCCGAAGGTGGTGCTGCTCGTCGAGCCCGGCGCCGACTGGTTGAGGCGATAGTAGATCGTACCGTCGCTCTCGAAGACTTTGTCGGGCAGTCCGTCCCCGTTGATGTCGATCATCGCCAGCGTGTCGTTGCTGTCGATGTGGTTGTAGTTGACCGAGACGCCGACCGAACCTTCCTTGGTCGGATCGACCGGATTGAAGCCGAGATAGATGTGGCCGTCGTAGCTGTTGGCGACGGCGCCGCTGAGCCCACTCGCGTCCTGCAGCGTCATGCTGTCGACGCTGTCGCTGCCGGTGTTCCAGGGTGCGGACGGACTGAACCCGTTGTAGCTGCCGTCGCTTTCGTGGACGTTGTCGTAGTAGCTGAAGCTGTGCGTGGCGAGGCCGCTGCCGTCTGCGCCGTTCTGGGTGACTGACTGCAGCAGCGTCTTGTTGAACTCGCCCTGGATATAGCTGAGGTCGTAACTGCGAATCGTCTGGTTGTTGTAGCTGACGGTGATCTTGCTCAGGAGCCGCGCCGTCACCATCAGGAAACCGCCGCGGGCGTCGGTCAGCACGTCGGGCCGAGGCGTACCGTTGGAGAGGCTCTGCGTCAGGCTGAAGCTGACGTTGTAGGGACCGGGAGCGGTCGTGCTGCCGTCGTTCTCGCCGTCGTAGTTGATGTTGGCGAGGTAGAGCTGCGTGCCGTCCGGGCTGTTCGGGTCGGCGGGCGAGATCGGGTCATTGACGCGGGCGTAGGTGTAGGTGGTGAGGTTGGAGTTGAAGTCGGCCACCTCGAGCAGCGGCCACTTGTAGATATTGCCGTTGGCATCGGCCAGCACCTGGCTCTTGTCGAGCACGGGCACCAGGCCGTTGCTCGTTTGCTGGAGGGTCGCGCCGTACAGGTGCTGCGCGGCCGACTGATCGGTCACCACCCAGAAGTAGTTGGTCGGGTTGTCGCCATAGCGCTGGATCTTATAGAAGCTGCCCTCGACGCGCAGGTGGAACGTCACCCCATCCGGGCTGGACTGGCGATCCTGGAGCTGGCCGGTATGGGCTAGCGGTGTCAGCTCGTTGCCGTTGAAGTCGTAGCTCTCGCTCTCCTTATTGGCGTCGTAGCGCGGGACACCCCAGCGTGTGTCGACCGCGATGGCCGGGGTCGAGAGATCCCAGCCAAGGCCGAGCCAGCCGTCGGCGTTGCTCGAGTCGTAGGAGATTGAGAGGTCGGGCTGCGTACCGGCGCGGCCCGGCGGCACCTCGATGGGGTAGGCGAGGCGCGCCGCACCCTGACTGTTGGGATCCGGCGGCGCGATCTGGGAGATATTCGCGCCGGGGTCGGCGGCGAGGTTCTGCTGCAGCGCGTTCGGATCGGTCGTCAGCGGCGAGCCCTGCGCGGGCAAGCCGAGCAGCGAGGCGATCTGACCGGTTGCCGCGCTCCCTTGCGCCTGTGCCGCCAGCGGGGCAACGACCATGGTGAAGATCGCGACGAGCGCGAGCAGGGCCCCTCGGCGGCGACGCATCTCCCGTGCCTTTCCCGGCATGACCGTGGTGTACCACGATCAAGAAACAGGCGTTTCAACGCGAACTGGTCGCGCGACACAACACGAGCCACGATATCGAATCGCGGTATCGTGTCGTGATCTTGATCAGAGAACCCTTCGGATCGCATCGTAGGGGGTGCGTCTCGCGCCTGTCAAGTCCTATAGGAAATATGGGTGCGTCCAGGAGTACTGCGCGAGGCTTTGGTGCGGGCGGACGACATGGAGCACGAAGTGCGCCAGCGCCGGCGACGGGATGTCGACGGACGCGGACCAGTGGCGCGCGCAGGTCGAGCCGCACGACGCGTGGCAGATCTGACTTGCCTCGGGGATCCGTTCCACGCGCAGGGTGAGTCGGTGCTCGCACAACCGCCGCTCGCGTCCCAAGCTCCTTCCTTCAAAGATCGTACTCTCCCGACCGCCTCGCCCGGCGTCCGGTAGTTCACGCTGCGGTGCGGGCGCTCCGGGTTGACCTCGCGCCGCCACCATGCGACGACCGCCTGCGCGTGCCGCGCCCCCCAGAGGACCTCCTCGTTGAGGCACTTGTCCCGCAGCGTGCCGATGAAGCGCTCGGCGCAGCCGATGTCCCACGGGTGACCCGACGCGATGGAGATCGTCTGGCTGCCCAGATCGGCCGCCCACTGCCCGACGCAGCCGGCGCCGAACGCCACAGCGCAAGCAGGCTGGAAGAGAGAACGACATACCCCAGGAGATACGACAGGACATCGCGCCACGACCGGAGCGCGAGACGGTCGGCGCCGACCTCACGCGCTGGCCCGAGGACACTGTCCGGCCCACGCCGCGCCCGCGGACCTTCGCCAGCTATCGGCTGTTCGTGACACGGCATCCCGTGCCGGTGCTCGGGCGGGAGTGACGGTCGCGCCTCACTCCGCGGGACGTCCAGACGTCCATGAACGCCAGGCACGCGGGGGGCCTGCCGCCGCGCGCTGCTCCGCTGGCTGTCAGTGGCTGTCAAACCCGGCCGGCAGCACGAATAGCCTTGAGGCAACCCGCGATGTCCGCATCAGATCAACGATTTCGGGGTGAGCCCGCCGGGAATCGAACCCAGGACCCGCGGATTGGCTACATGGTTGGCTACACGGCGGACGCATTGCACGGCAGTGGGTGGAGCCGCCGATACACGCGGAAGGCGTATCCCGCCGGGACGTAGCCCTACATGGCTGCCGAGGGCTCATGTGCCGTATGGGGGGAACGCACGCACGCGGGACGCACGTGTCACGATACGGCCTCCAAACTGCTGGATGCCGTTACGAGGCGTCAGGCGGGGATCGGCGCTCTGAGCCCGTGCGATCTCGCTCGCTAGGCGCACGGATAGGCAAGCGGGGAGGTGAGCCAGCCGGCGGGCCGCCGCATCTCT
>DASRZB010000317.1:0-2953 GCA_035653855.1 Acidothermaceae bacterium
CCATGGCTTGACCCTAGCCTCGCCCCGACCCGATCGGAATGCTCCCCACTCAGGGCACTCGCCACGAGTCTGCGAGCGAGTTCGCCGGCCGTCACCGCTGCAATTGTGGACGTGTGTAGCTGTGGCATCGTCAGGGCCTGGCCACCGCCAACACCTGCGGCCCTTCCCACTGAACGCGTGGGACTGTTCGGCACACGGTGTCTCCCGGCTAGGCGGGCCGCTGACCTGCGGTTCTGTGCGTAGCCCCGACGGGATTCGAACCCGCGCTACCGCCTTGAACGTTGTTGCTTGCCGTTGAAAACCCTTAGTTCACAGGGTCCTTATCGTGTGTCATCGCTGACTGGCGTTGGTTGGTTTTGACTGCGGTGTTGAGTCACGTCCGTTTTCCGGTGACCTTTGGTCCTGTCCGCGTCATCTTTGGTCCCTTCCCACCGCGGGGAGGCTTACGGTCGGATGGCCTCGGCTGGACAACAGCCGCAGCTGGATCTGACCGCACACGGCAGAGACCGCTATGACCCGCGAATAGCCCAAGGGGGTCACATGACACGCGTCCATGGCTTCACACCGAAGCATCGACGTCATCAACCCTCCGTAAGCCGCGACCCCGCGAAAGTGCTTCGACGCCGGTCCGCCGGAGGCCGGCGGGGCTATGGGTCGCAGGTCCTCTTTGTGGTTGCCGCAGTCGCCTTTGCCACGCTTGTGGTGCTCCCGCGTCCGAGCGTGGCCGCGGATGTGGTGAGCTTCCCCGCTGCGCAGGGGCAGATCGGCAGCCCCGCGACGGTCATCACCGATCCCACTGCCACCGACGGGCAGGTCGTGCAGTTCACCGCGCCGACCCCCGACAGCGCAGGGTTTGTGCACCCTGGAGTTCTCGTCGATCCTTCGCAGCTGAGCTTCGTGCAGAACGAGATCGCCCAGGGCGTAAGTCCGTGGGCGCCCGCGCTCGCGAGTCTGAATCCTTGGTACACGAATCTCAGCTACGTGGTGCGCGCGTTCGCCACCGTCGACTGCACCGCGAACGCGACCAGCTGCACGACCGTCGTGGACGACGGGATCGCCGCGTACACCTTCGCGTTGCTCTACTCCTACAGCACGGCACCTGACCGAGCGAAGTACGCCAACGCAGCCATCGCCATCATGAATACCTGGTCGGCGACGCTCACCAAGGCGAACGGCGTGCAGGCGCGGCTTGTCCTTGCCTGGTCGGCGGAGGTGTTTTCGCGGGCTGCCGAGATCTTGCGTTACACCTTTACTCCCGGCCCAGGCGATCGGGTCTTTAACGTGACGGCGTTCGCCAACATGCTGAACAACGTCTACGTCCCGAACATCGTCGCCGGTGACCCGTTGTCGAACGGCAACTGGGAATTGTCGATGGCGGACGGCCTTGTCAGCATCGGCGTCTTTACTGACAACCGCAGTGTCTTCAACTCCGGTGTGGCCATGTGGCGGACTCGAGTGCCGGCCTACATCTACCTCAGTACCGACAACGGCGGAAGCGGCCAGCCGATCGCGCCGCCCGGTGGGCAATACAACGATCCCGCCGCTCTGACTTGCTTCTGGCTGGGTCTCGGACAGAACGAGACGACCTGCACTGTGCCTGCGCACTTCTCGTACGTCTCCGGCATGACCCAGGAAACCTGTCGTGACATGTCGCATCCGATGATAGGCCTGGGATCCATGGTGAACGCGGCCGAGACTGCCCGCTTGCAGGGGGTTGATCTGTACGGCGAGCAGAAGCAGCGCATCACCGACGCCTACGAGTACGCGGCATCGTACGACAATCAATACCTCACGACGGGCGTCTGGCCCACAAGTCCTTGCGGTGGGCAACCTGGCTCGTACTCGGGGCAGGTCGGCGACGGTACCGGGGGCATCGGCTACATGTACGGCTGGGAGATCGCATACAACGAGTACGCAAATCGGCTCGGCGTCGCGATGCCGAACACGGCGGCGATGGTTGCGCGGTTCCGGCCAAGCGGCGGCGTGAACGCGACCGACTGGGAAACCCTGGCCAACGCCGGACCGTCCGCGCCTAGTGCGTGCTCGGCACCCGACGTCCGATCAGGCACCGACACCGTGACGGTGACCGTACCCGCGGACGGGACGTACCGGCTGTGGTCGCGGCTGAATCCGGCACTTTCCGGCAACACGTCCTACGCCGTGCAGGTCGACGGCGGCTGTCCGATCGGTATTGGTGGCGCGAGTATGCCCGCGGGCCAATGGACGTGGGTCAACTACAAAGATGGGAATCCGACGTCGACCGTCAGCGTGCCACTGACGGCGGGAACGCACACGCTGGAGCTCATCGGCGTCAGTTCGGGACTCGCCGTCGACAGTGTGATGTTGGTCGCCGACCCGACCTGCGTGCCTGTTGCCTACGGCGACAACTGCGGCGCGTCGGGCCATGGATCGATCGAGACGACGCCGCCCACGACCGCACTGACCGCCCCGAACCAGGGCGCCGCCGTGGCCGGAACGGTGCCGCTCGCAGCGACCGCGACCGCGAACGACGAAACGGCGATCGCGCGAGTCGTGTTCCTCGTTGATGGTTCCGCCGTCGGTGTCACCACCTCGGCTCCCTTCACATTCTCGTGGAACAGCAAGACGGTTTCCGACGGTCCGCACACCGTGCGATCGCGGGCCTACGACACGGCAGGCAACAGCACCGAGTCCGCATCAATCTCGATCACAACGCGGAACACTGACACCACGCCGCCCTCAGCCCCGAGCGGTCTGATCGCCACCGCCACGAGCGCCAAGTCGGTCGGTCTCAAGTGGACCGCGGCGACCGACAACGTTGGCGTCACGAAGTACCTCGTGTACCGGGACTTGACACAGGTCGGTACGTCGACGTCCACCACCTACAGCGATACCGGGCTGAGTCAGCTCACTTCCTACACCTACACCGTCAAGGCCACCGACGCCGCAGGTAACCCCGGACCCGCCAGTAGCG
>DASRZB010000318.1:0-5945 GCA_035653855.1 Acidothermaceae bacterium
CTCACTCCAGTGCAGGTGCGCATCGACCTCGATTCCGAGCCGCCGCGTTGGGTGCTGATCGATCCATGACGACCAACCTGGGCCATCAGCACCCGACGGCCCGGGCCTACTTGGTCCGGGCCAACAACCCGTCGCCGATGACGCTCGAGGGCACCAACACGTGGGTACTCGTCGAGCCTGGCAGCGACCAGGCGATCGTCGTCGATCCTGGCCCGGACGACGGGTGGCACCGCGACGCGATCATGGCGGCGGTCGAGGCGGCTAGCGCGAAGCAGGTCGCGCTCATCCTGCTGACTCATGGTCACGCCGACCACGCCGAAGGCGCGCCGGCTCTCGGAGAACGCGCCGCCGCCCCAATCCGCGCTATCGCAACGGCGCATTGCTCGCCCGGCCAGCAGCCACTGGCTGGTGGTGAGCAGCTCCGAATCGGTGGCTTGCACCTCGACGTCGTCGCAACGCCCGGCCACACCGCCGACTCTGCCTGCTTCGTGATCAGCGCCGGCGCCGCAATGCTCACCGGCGACACGATTCTCGGCAGCGGCAGCACCGTCGTTGCCCGACCCGATGGAGGACTCGCTGACTATCTCGCGACCTTGCATCGACTAGCCGCACTTGTCAACGAACGGCAGCTCCTCGTCGTCCTGCCTGGGCATGGTCCTGTCGTTGACGATCCGGCGGCGAAGATCGACGCCTACCTGCAGCATCGCGAAGAGCGCCTTCAGCAGGTGCGTACCGCGGCGATCACCGGCGGCACGGTCGATGAGGTGCTGCAGGCGGTCTACGGCGATGTCGTGCCAGAGCTGCAATTCGCGGCCAGGTGGTCGCTATTGGCGCAGCTCGACTATCTGCGTGACGAGGGAGTCAGCGTCCCCGTCGAGTGAGCCCCTCGACATCGCGGATCACAACCGCGCGTGACTCGATACGGATCCACCCGCGCGCGCTGAAGTCGGCCAGCGCCTTGTTCACGGTTTCGCGAGAGGCGCCGACAAGTTGCGCGAGTTCTTCTTGCGTGAGGTCGTGCGCGACGTGGATGCCCTCACTCGTCGGCTGACCAAATCGTTCGGCCAGACCCAGCAGGGCTTTCGCCACCCGTGACGGCACGTCGCTGAACACGAGGTCGGCCAAAACGTCGTTGGTACGACGCAACCGTTGAGCCAACGCTTGCAAGAGTTGGACGGCGACGTCAGGGCGCCCGGTGATCCAAGGTCGCAGTTCTTCGTGGGCGAGTGAGGCGAGCACGGTGTCGGTCAACGCGACAGCACCGGCAGTGCGTGGTTTGGGATCGAACAGCGACAGTTCGCCGAACATCTCGCCGGGCCCGAGGACCGCCTGCAAATTCTCCCGGCCGTCCGGTGCCGTGCGGGCCAGCTTTACTTTGCCCTCGATGACCGCGAAGAGCTTGGTGCCAGGGTCACCCTCGTCGAAGATGACGTCGCCCCGTGAGAAGTTCTCGCGGCGCATCGCGACCCGCAGCGCCACGTTGGCGTCGTCGTCGAGCGCGGCGAACAGGGGGAGCTTGCTCAGCACATCGTCCACGCGGTGATTCTCACACCTTCTCGACCCAACGGCCGCCCGTGGTGCCCGCAACGGCTGCCCAGGGTACTAGCGACGTTCGGCGAGTGCGCGCCGGCTTGCGGCTTCCTTTTGGTCGGCCGGGAGTGCAAGCAGGCACAAGCCTGGGTCCTCGCGGTAACGCGCGATGAGTTCGTCGGTCGAACCGGTGATGCGGCGGTGCAAGGCGTTGCGGTAGGCCGAAAGCTGGGCTTCGGCGATGGCGAGGTCGCGCGCCAGGATCTCGTTATGGGCGGGGTCGGCGGCTCGCGGCTCGCGTTCCCAGAGCTCGGCAAGGTCCGGCAGCGGCGGTACGTCTTCGATCGGCACGATGGTGACGAGCGCCCGACGGCTGCTCGTGAGGTGGGCGTCGGCCAGCACATTGCGCAAGTTGTCGACTCGGGCTGCGCCGGTCTCGCCGGCTCGGACGACGTCCAGCCGGGCTTGGATGATGCGCCGCCAGTAGGAGACCCGGTTCTCTTCCTCGGCCAGCGCTGCGCGGTAGTTGCGCAGGTCACCGATGGAGAGATGGTCGAAGTCGGTACTGCGCTCAGGAGTGCGGCGAGTGCCTGACTGGCTGCTCCCGGCGCTCAAGGCGACCCCGTCCCGATTGCTCCTGCGTGGCTGGCTACAGGTGGCTGGCTACTAGTGGCTGGTTACAGGGGCGCATCGGCGGGTCCGGCGTGGGCCTTGAGGGCTTGTGGACTCGGGTCACCCGGGTGGCCGTTGCGGTCACCCGTCCAGTCGAATGGCAGTTCCCGTGATTAGGCTCGACGTCGTGGCGCGGCGGACGATCGAGCAGGAATCGCCGCTTGCGCTTGTCCGGCGGGCGCGCACGATCAACCGCGAGCTGACGCTGCTGTATCCCGACGCGCACATCGAGCTCGACTTCGGTAACCCGCTCGAGTTGTTGGTCGCGACGATCCTGTCCGCCCAGTGCACCGACAAGCGGGTGAACATGGTCACCCCGGTGCTATTCGCCAAGTACCCGACGGCGGCCGACTATGCGGGCGCCGATCGCGGCGAGATGGAAGCGATCATCATGTCGACCGGGTTCTTCCGCGCGAAGACCACCTCGATCATCGGCATGGCGCAGGCGCTCTGCGACCGGTTCAGAGGCGAGGTGCCGCCGCGCCTCAAGGACCTCGTGACCCTGCCCGGCGTCGGTCGCAAGACCGCCAATGTCGTGCTGGGCAATGCGTTCGGCATCCCCGGTCTGACCGTCGATACCCACATGCTGCGCCTGTCGAGTCGCTTCGGCTGGACGACGAACACTGACCCGGTCAAAGTCGAGCAAGACATCGCCGTGCTGATCCCGCGCAAAGAGTGGACGTTGCTCTCGCATCGGGTCATCTGGCATGGACGTCGGGTGTGTCACGCCCGTAAGCCCGCGTGCGGCGCGTGCGGGCTGGCCCGGTGGTGCCCGTCGTTCGGCCTCGGCCCGACCGATGAGGCGACCGCCCGCAAGCTGGTGAAGACCGGCCCGGTCGACACCCTGCTGTGAGCGGCATCAAGCGCCGGGCGTGGTTGACCGCGCTCGGTGTCGTCGTCCTCGTCGTCGTTGCTTTGCTGGTGAATCGGGCGACGGCCAACCACAACAACTCCACGCCATTGCGGGCTTCGCTTATTGCGGCAGCGCACTTGCCCGATTGCCCCGGAGCGGCCGGCGCCGGCGCGGTCGCCGGCGGACTGCCCTCATACACGTTTCCGTGCCTAGGCAACGGCCCGAATGTCGACCTCTCAAGGCTTCGCGGACCGCTGTTGATCAACATCTGGGCCGGCCCTTGCACCGAATGTAGGGTCGAGGCGCCCCAGCTGCGGTCGTTCGCCACGGCGGCTGCGGGCAAAGTCGCCGTGCTCGGCATCGTCGACGGCGCCTACAACGGCAGTGAGACGTGGGATGACGCCCTCGATGCCTCGCACGGGCTCGGCCTGACCTATCCGTCGGTGTGGGACGCCAACGGCAAGTTCGTGCAGTACTTGCGCGTCCCCGGCATTCCGGTCTCGATCTTCGTCAACGCGTCGGGCGCGGTTACCTACGCCAAGATCGGCGTGCTGGCGCCCGGTGAGCTGGCGAAGTTGTCGGCGCAGTACTTGGGTGTCACGGTGAAGGACACCACGTGACAGCTATTCCGCCCGACGACCTAGCGCCACCGGCGTGGCTGGCGAAGTTGCTGCACGCGGCGGGCGGGCTCGAAGCGGCCGATCTGAGCCGAGCGACCCCGCCGCCCGACGGGGGCCGCGAGAGCGCCGTCCTCGTGCTGTTCGGTGAAGGGCCCGACGGCCCCGACGTGCTCTTGATCGAGCGAAGCGGCCAGTCGCGGCAGCACGCAGGCCAGGCGGCGTTTCCCGGCGGCGCAGTCGAGCCGGACGACGATGGGCCGGCGTCGACCGCGTTGCGTGAGGCCGCAGAGGAGACCGGACTCGACCCGGCCGGCGTCCACGTGCTCGCCGTGCTGCCGGCGTTGTGGCTCCCGCCGTCCGGCTTCCTGGTCGTGCCGGTTCTGGCCTGGTGGCGAGCGCCGTCCGTGGTGGGCGTTGCCGATCCGGGCGAAGTCGCGGCGGTCGCTCGGGTCCCGATCGCCCGGCTCGTCGACCCGGCTAGCCGGTTTCGGGTGCAGCACCCGAGCGGCCATGTCGGGGACGCGTTTGACGTCGACGACCTGTTCGTGTGGGGATTCACCGCCGGCCTCCTCTCCCGGTTGCTGGAAATCGGCGGCTGGTCGCAGCCGTGGAACGCTGCCGACGTCCGCGATCTGCCGTCGCTGTAGCGTGATGCGGTGTCGAGACCCACGCTCCTGATCGCAGGTTGTCTGCTGATTGCAGGGTGTTCCGCCAACAGCAACACGTTGCACGTGTCTGGAACGGGTGCCCCGAAGCCCGATCAGGGCAGTGCCTCAGCGACCGCACAAACTGCAGCTGACGGCGTCCAGCAAATTGTGATCGACACCCTTGACGACGGTCACTTCAAGCCGGACGTCGTGTACGCCAAGCCAGGGCGGCTCCGGGTCACGATCACCAATCCGAGCGTGATACCGCAGGATTTCGAGGTGCCGAGCCTGAACGTGCACTCCGAGACGATCTTTGCCGGGCGCTCGACGACGGTCACCTTCAACGTGCCTGCTGCCGGGGTCTACTCGTTCGACTGCCATTTCCAGGAGCACGAAGGAATGACCGGTCAACTGATCGTCAGCTGACCGGGCCACGGGCGCCTGCGGCGCCGCCGGATTGGCCCCCCGTTAGGTTTGACCGTGTGCACGCCGACGCCCTCGACCTGATTCTGGTCGTGCTGATCGTCTTGTCGGCGTTGTCCGGCTATCGCCAGGGCTTCGTGGTCGGGGTGCTCTCTTTCATCGGACTGCTCTGTGGCGCGGTCATCGGCGCCAAAATCGCGCCACTGATCGCGAAACACTTCTCCGGCACGGTCGCGCCGTTCGCTGGCGTCGCCATCGTGTTCGTGTTCGCCTCGCTTGGGCGTATCGGAGCGGGCGCGCTCGGCGCCATCGTGCGGCGCCGGCTGAAATGGCAACCAGCCCGCACCGTTGACTCGGTTGGTGGGGCAATCGTGTCTGGCCTCGCCGTCCTGCTTATTGCTTGGTTCATCGGCAGTTCGCTCGTGCAGGCGCCGTTTCCTTCGGTGGCACGGCAAGTCAACGGTTCGCACGTGCTGGCAGCGGTCGATCATCAGGTGCCGTCACGGGTTCGTGGCTGGTTCGCCGACTTCCGCGCCGTGGTCGCTGACGGCGGCTTCCCGCAGGTGTTTGGAGCACTCGGTGCCGAGCGCATCATTCCGGTCTCGCCGCCCGACCCTGCCATCCTCGGACAGCCCGGGGTTGTCGCCGCCCGCGCGAGCATCGTGAAGGTCACCGGCGACGCGAAGTCGTGCTCGCGCCGCATCGAGGGCAGCGGATTCGTCTTTGCTGACGGCCGTGTCATGACGAACGCACATGTGGTTGCCGGCGTGCGCAATCCGCAGGTTCAAGTCGAGGGCGTCGGACCGCAGTTGGCGGCCACCGTCGTGTACTACGACCCGAAGGTCGATGTGGCGATCCTCGTAGTGAAGGGCTTGCATGCCAAGCCGTTGGTGTTCAGCGGAGCTCTGGCGCCGTCGGCAAACGCCGTCGTGGCTGGCTTTCCCGAAGACGGGCCTTACCAGGCAGTGGCCGCACGTATCCGCGGTTCCGAACTCGCGCGCGGCCCCGACATCTACCAGGACGCCGACGTGACCCGCGACATCTACGCGGTGCGCACCCAGGTTCAGCCCGGCAATTCCGGCGGACCCCTGCTCGACACGTCCGGCGGTGTCGCGGGTGTTGTGTTCGGCCGGGCGGTCAACGACGCCAGCACCGGGTATGCGTTGACGGCGTCGCAAGTGAGCGAGGCAGCAGCAGCGG
>DASRZB010000319.1:0-3481 GCA_035653855.1 Acidothermaceae bacterium
TGCTCTCGTCGCGTGGAACGCGGCTCGCGCGGCACGCCCGGCGACACGCGCACTTAGTCGCCCAGCCGTTACGGCCCCGGCAGCGGTGGTGGTCGCAAAGACAGTCGCATCCGCCGGCGGCGGGTCGAGCATCGCGGAACGCGCCCTCGCCGCCGCGATGAGCAAGCTCGGCGCCCGGTACGTCTACGGAGCCGGAGGCGCGCGAACCTTCGACTGCTCCGGGCTGGTGCAATGGGCCTACGGCCAGGCGGGT
The DNA here is from genome assembly GCA_035653855.1 of Acidothermaceae bacterium. GTDB lineage: Bacteria > Actinomycetota > Actinomycetes > Acidothermales > Acidothermaceae > PALSA-607. The sequence continues at coordinate 254 of DASRZB010000319.1, forward strand.
ATCAGAACCGCCCACTACACGGGCACATTCTGGGCCACCTACCACCACGTCTCAACGAATCAGCTACGACCCGGTGACCTTGTCTTCTTCTACCGCGATCACCACCACGTCGGCATCTACATCGGCGGCGGAATGATGATCAACGCACCACACACCGGTGACGTTGTTCGGATCGCGCCGGTGTTCAACGGCCGCGACTACGTCGGCGCCGTGCGAGTCGTCGGTTAGCCCGAGCGGGCGAGCCCCGATCGCGGGTTGGACTGAAGCTCACCTGCCACCGCGCGAGCGGCCGGGTCGGAGCACTCCCGCGCGATAGCACCCAACGTCCGCTGCTCCATCGTGGGGGCTGTCCTACCCACAAAGCAGCCCGTAGTCCGTCAAGAACCGCACTACTTTGCCGCTGACACGCTCGTTGTTGGCGTCCTTCCGGGCTGTGTGCCGCGGCGCGTCGGTGTGCTGGCTACGGGGTTGTTGATGAGGGGTTCACGAGTTTGATGCTGTCGGTGTTGCTGGCGACGAGTTGATCGAGCGTTCCATCGGGGTTGATTAGCGCGAACTCGCGCGTGTAGGGCGGGTTGCCGGGTAGGTTCGGCGCGGCGATGTCCCCGTCGAGGATGCACGCCACGACAGGGGTCGTGTTTGTGTAGGACGACGTGCTGTCCGCCGGGCGAGGTGACGGGTCACCGGGGCGTCGGCCGATGGAGTCGGCGAAACGGTGCGCGTCACCTTCGGTGGTGTTGAAACCGGCGGCGACCGTTAGCGGGGCGTCCGTGTTGCCGGCGGCGAGGAGCGCGGCCTCCCGCGTCTTCTCGGCCGCCTGGCATTGCGCAATCGCCGTCGAGTCGCCGATCGCCGTTGCTCCTGCGGACGGCGATGTTAGCGTCGGGGTGTTTGATGCGGCGGAGGATGCCGAGCCTGCTGCGTTGGCGGTGATTGCGGCGAGTTGTTGGTCCAGCGCGCTCGTCGCGTAGGCGTGGACTCCGGTGTCGCTCCACACGAAGTCGCAACCGCCGTCCCGCTCGATGTGCACCATGCTCGACTGCGCGCCGCCCCCACCGAAGGTGAGCACGTCTGCCTGCATAGGAGCGGGACATGGAGGCTCGTCTCTTGTCGGCACGAGCGCGTTCAACGCCGCGACCAGGACGATCAGGGTTTGTCCGCGGAGCTGCGCCACCAACGGTGCCGGCAGGCTGCTGCCGTCAGGGGTGAACAGCACGTAGTGGCACCACGTCGCCCGCGTCGGGGATCCGGCTACAAACAGCTGACCATTCGGCGCCGGCGACCTCGACGCACTGGGCCACGCTGCCTGCGCCGGACAGTCCGCCGCCGGTGAGCTCAGCTCGGTTGCCGACGCCGACGCGGCGGCTGCTGGCGAGCTGACCACGACTGCGGGCGTGACTGTCGCCGCGACACCCCCCGAAGACGACGCACACGACGACATGGTCATCGCCACCCCCACCGCGAGCAGACCCACCGACAGCACGACATGGCGCATGGCTAGACCTCCTACCGACTTCGACGGGTCAGCCTCCGGTGGCGTTGCATCAACCTGAAACACAGTTTGATGGCGGTCTGGCGTAACGCGATCATTTGCCGCATTGACGTGTGGTTTGTTTGACCTACGTGAGGGTCGATTCGCGCTTTGCGAGGAAGTCAGCGCATGCATCGTCGTAGCGGGCAAGGTGTCAAAGGCCTCGTTGTCCACGCCCACCTTCCCCGAAGGGGCATGGGATCGTGGTATCGTGATGTCATGACGAGGCAGACGACTGTTCGACTCCCAGACGAACTCGCCGATCAAGCGGAGGCGGTGGCCCGGGTTCGTGGCACTAGCGTGAATGCGTTGATCGTGGAGTCGCTGGCGGCGGAGATCGAACGGGTCCGGGTCGACATGGACTTCACGGCTCGGGCCCGCAAGCTGCTCGCGCGCGATAAGGAGCTGCTCGACCGGCTCGCGAAGTGACCCGATACATCAGCCTGGCCGAGTACTTCTGGCTCGCCGAACAAGTGACCGGCATCGAAGCCGCCGTCATCATCAAGTCCAGTCGGACCGAACTGGCCGACTCCGCATTACATGCGCCGGCGGCCGCGTTCGGCGGTCACGAGTTCTACGTCGACGTGGTCGAGAAGGCCGCCGTGCTCGTGTGCCGGCTCGCGTGGAACCATCCGCTTCCCGATGGCAACAAGCGCGCGGCGTGGGCTGCGCTGGTGATGTTCCTCGATCTCAACGACGTGCGGTGGGAGCCGGACCCGCCGAACGTCGACCAGGCGGAAGTGGCGATGCTTGCCGTGGCCGCGCACGACGTCGACGAGGTCTGGTTTGCTGATTGGCTGCGTGCGCGAACGCGCGCCCCCGAAACCACGGGCACTGTGTAGTGCATTTCATCTCGCACGGAGTTGGCCGGTTGGCGATCCTTGGGCATGGATCAGTTACGCAGGTCCCACAGCTGGCAAGCTTCACTTCAATCTCAGAACTCGCGCTGTCATGCCGCGATGACGCGCGTGGGAACCTGCCGATGTGCGTGCGGCACGCCGTGGGTCAGTATCAGTTGATGAAGAACCGAACCGTCATGACCGATCGTCCGCGGCAGATGAACGCGGATACGCGGGACGCGGGACGTCAAGCACCAGACAACGGGTCTCCGGGCCGATCCCAGACGGGACCTTCGCCACTGTCTGCGAACCGTGGGATCGCTCAACGCTGGTCGTACGGCGCATGGGAGGTTGTCATGGTCGGGGACGAGAAGATGCGTGAGCAGGCTCAATACACGGGTATCGGTGTGGCCGTCGGTGCGGGCGTCGGAGCAACGATCGGCGTGCTGGTCGGGGGCTGGGCTATCGCAGTCGGTATGGCCATCGGAGCCGGTGTTGGCGTCGCGTTCGGCGCAGCCATGGACGCTCGCCGGAGCCAGCGGTCTGGGAAATGAAGCCTATGAGCATTGCTGGCCTTCTCGGTTGACCTTCGCGGCGCGTGGCCGGGCGCGGCTCGGCAAGGAGGTCCCATAGCCGACCACGCTGCACCCCTCTTGAGCGAGTGTGTTGTACCAGGTCGAACGTTGCTTCTGCCGTATTGAGGGCGGCTACGCTCGCCCGACTCTGCCGCGATGACGCGCGGCACGGATGACCGCCATGATGGGTCGCAGTCCGACGGTGGCGGGAGCGTGTGTTTTGGAAGGGTCAAATGATCCGGTCGAAGTCATGGCCGGCACGCTCGACTCGGGCCTGCGCTGG
>DASRZB010000320.1:0-12969 GCA_035653855.1 Acidothermaceae bacterium
AGCTTCTCGACAACAACCGCCGGTACGCCGAGACCTTCATCGGCATGGTGCCCATCCGCCCGGCGAAGCGCCTCGCGGTTGTCACGTGCATGGACTCACGCATCGACGTCCACGGCATTCTTGGTCTAAAGATCGGCGACGCGCATGTCATCCGCAACGGCGGGGGCGTGATCAGCCCGGACGTGATCCGCTCGCTCACCATCAGCCAGCGAGTGACCGGCACCCGCGAGATCATCCTGATCCACCACACCGACTGCGCGAATCTCGGGCTCGACGAGATGAAGTTCAAGGCCGAACTCCAGGCAGAGGTGGGATTTAAGCCCGACTGGTCGTTCGACTCGTTCACCGATCTCGAAGAGGACCTGCGGCAGTCGGTGTTGCGGCTGCGGTCAAATCCGTTCATCGCCTACACCGACAAGATCCGCGGCTTCATCTTCGACGTCGCAACGGGCAAGCTCGCCGAAGTCGTCTAGCTCGCGGCAAAGATGTCGTTGCAGAGCGCGCCTTCCTTGGCGGCGTACGCAGCCGAGTCGGCCGGCGCGATCGTGTAGAACGGGTCACTGCCCGTGTAGGGCAGCGTCGTCTTCGGCGGGTCCGCCGGTGACACCGAGCAGGTGAGTGAACCCTTGTGCGCCTCGATCCATGGCGTCGTCTTTCCAGGCACCGGCGCGAACCACTGTGCCTGGTCGCCAACACCCGTCAGTGGCGTCGTGCCAGGACCATTCACCGGGTTCTGGTAGTACTTCTGCGTCGGGTCGTTTGCGTAGAGGTCGATCTTGAGGTCTCCCCCGTAGAACGAGCACTCGCCGGGGTTGTTGACCACAGCAGTCACCGGCGCCTTCATGAGAGCCTGGACGTCGGCCGGCTTGATCGCCGCACACTGCTTCGACTGGTCGAGCGGGCCGCCTGCGCCCGTGGCGCCAGCGAGGGCCGCTGCCGCGCCAGCCGGTACAGAAACACCTGCGGCGGCTGCGGCGGCAGCCACCGAGGCGGCGGCCCCCGTAGCGCCGCCACCGCCGGGTGATCCCGACGACTTCTTGCTGCACCCGCTCAAGAGACAAGCCGTCGTCGTCATCAAGGCGAGGCTGACCAGCCTGGCGCTGCGTGAATTCGTCGACATCATGGCTGCTCCCCAGTAGCTCGAACTGACTTCGTCGCCGATAGTCCAGCCCTCGCGCGTAACGTCCCGGTAATTCGCCCCGAAGCGGCGCCGCCTACCATTTCGTCGGTGCGGATCGACGTGCTCGGCCAGGTGTCCGTCAGCAATGGCGACGGTCTCGTCGGCGGCCAGGCGTTGGGCGGCCGCCGCGCCCGCGTGGCACTCGTCGCCCTCGCGCTTTCGCAGCAGGCGATACCGGCCGACCGGCTCGCCTCGATGATCTGGGCGGACGAACTCCCCGCTACGTGGCAGGTCGCGTTGCGCGGCGTCGTGCGCGGCCTTCGTACGGTGCTTGCCCCGATCGGCGGCGGCGATCAACACGTCGTCAGCACCGCGCCGTCCGGCTATCAGCTTGCACCTGGCATCGACGTCGACGTCCGGCTCGCCGAACAGGCGATCAGGCGGGCCGCCGAACTGCTCGCCGACGGACGAGCAGCTGCGGCGCTCGAGTTGGTGGAGTCCGTCGCCGACCAGACCGGCGATCAACTGCTTCCGGGCGAGGACGCCGAGTGGCTGACGCCCCATCGCATCGCCGCCGACGCGACGGCGGCCCGCGCGCTCGAACTGACCGTCGATGCGGCCGGCCGGGTTGGCGACCACCACACGGCAATCGCAGCCGCTCGCCGCGCCGTCACCAAGACACCGCTCGACGAGCGTGCGCATCGTTCACTGATCCGCGCGCTCGACGCGTCGGGTGATCGCGCGGGCGCTGTGCAGGCGTACGAGCAATGTCGCGCTGAGCTCGCCGAGCAGCTCGGCATCGACCCCGCGGCGGAGACCGTCGAGGTGTATCTCGCGGCACTACGCGACCAGAGCGCATCATCGGCCGCCCGATTGCCCGTCATGACATCGACGTTCATCGCGCGCGATCGCGAGGTCGCACAACTCGACGCGGCTCTTTCGCAGCCCGGTCTCGTCACCGTCGCCGGCCGGGGCGGGGTCGGCAAGTCAAGGCTCGCGGTCCGGGTCGCTGCCGCGCGGCGTGACTTCGTCGGCGGTCGTCTGTGGGTGTCACTCACGCCGGTGGCCGAGGATGCGCTGGTGGCGTCAACCGTTGCGCTGGAGGTCGGCGTCGCGCTCGGCACCGATGACGCAACCGCCGTCCTGGCTGAACATTTGGCGCCGCTAGGTCGGGTTCTGCTCGTGCTCGACGGCTGCGAAATCGTCGTCGACGGTGTCGCATCCTTGGCTAGCGCACTGCTCGCAAACTGCCCGCTGCTCACACTCGTCGTGACCAGCCGAGTGCCCCTTTCCCTTGAGGGCGAGCGCGTCATCACCGTCGAACCGCTTGATGCCCCAACGAGCGACGACCCGGCCGCATTGCTGGCCAGTGCGCAGGTGCGGATTTTGATCGACCGCGTGCACGACAGCGGCGGCGACTTGCAGGTCGATGAACGGCTCGCGCCGCACGTGGCCACGCTGCTCGGCCAATGCGGCGGCTTGCCGTTGGCGCTTGAACTCGTTGCCGCACAGCTGTCCGCGATGCCGGTCGGCGACCTGCTCGACCATCTCGACGATGTACTCGTCGACGGAGAGGATCGACTGCGCCGCGTCGTCCGCGGTAGCTACGCATTGCTGGACGACGACGAAGCGGCCGTCTACCGCCGCCTCGCCGTCCTCGACGGTCCGGTGGGCTTGCCCTTGATCCGGCAGGTGGTATCCGGGGGACCGATCGCGCCGGTCCGCGTCGTCCGGATCCTGCGTGAGCTCACCGCGCGAGGGTTGCTCGCCGTTGACCGAACCGGTGCGCGATGGCGCTATCACCAGGACGACGACCTGCATCGCTTCGCCCGCGAGCTGCTCGTCGAACGCGGCGAGGAGGACGCCGCCTTCGAACGCCTCGCCGACGCCGTGCGCGCCACATTGCCGGACGACGCGCGAGGGTCACCGGCTGGTTACCGCGACGCGATCACCGACATGCTCGGTTCACTCCGCTCGCTGTTCGGGGCCGCGATGCAGGGCCGCGCCGATCGCGACCGGTGTCTCGAACTCGCCTTCCGGCTTCATCGATACTGGGCCGCGACGAACGTTGCAGAGGGCCGGTACTGGCTTTCCCGATTGCTCGCTCACGGTGCAGAAAGCGAGTGGACGCCGTATGCCACGTATGCGCTGGGCTACCTCGACTACTGGTCGGGTGACACAGCGGACGCGGTTAGCGAACTGGAAACGGTTGTGCGGCTGCTCGAGGGAGTCGAAACTCCTTACACCGCACATTCGCTGATCTACCTGGCTGGACTGCTCGACGACCTCGACCGCGGTGCGGAGGCTCTCGAGTACGTGCGGCGCGCGATTGGCGCCGCGCAGCCGTTCAGCACCGACCTGCAGGTGACCGCAGCGATGGGCATGGGCAGCGTGTTGTCGGAACGCGGCGCACCCGAGGCGGCACGGTACGCAGCCGATGCGATTGCGTTGTGCAGGGCGGGTGGATCGCTTGAACAGTTGGCCGCCGCCATGCCCACCGCAGCGGCGGTGTGCTACCAGGTGGGCGCGCTTGACGAGTCGCGCGCGTACGTCGCCGAAGCTCGTCCGATGCACGCCGACAGCCGCCGCATTGCGCGCGTCGTGCTGCTGTCGACGTCCGCCGCACTTGCCTTGGCCGACGATGACCTCGACGCCGCGGTTGACTTCGGCGAAGCGGCCGACCACGAGGCCACCGAACTAGGCGTCGAACGGGAAGTGCCGCTGATCCGGTCGATTCTTGCGCGGACGCTGCTTGCCAGGGGCGACGTCGCCGACGCGGCTATTCGGACGCTCGCCGCCCTCGAGGCCGCCACCTCGATCAGCTTCGACTACCCGCTCGCGATCTGTCTCGAGACCGCCGCTCTGGTCTTGCGCGTCGCCGACGGGAACAACGGTGAGCTCGCCACCCTGCTCGCTGCTGCTGCCGCCATCAGGGAGCGAGGAGACCGGCCGGCCCCCGCGCCGCTTGCCAAGGCTGTTGTCGCGTTGCGCGCGCAGTTGCGGACCGAGCTGCTCGGCGTCGCGACGCTGCCTGCCGCTGACGCTAGGCGGCTTGCTGTCGAGCTGCTTTCCGCCGTGCCGCCTGGACACAGTGACCTCCGAGCACCGGTGTAAGGCTCGCACTCCATCGCGCACGCGTAACAGGCAGGTAATGGCGAGTGAGGGCCTGCTCGCTAGGAGAGCTGCGACGGGCCGGCCTGCGCAAGGAACGGGACGGCGGCGGGTCCCGCCGGCGCCACGACAATTGCATCGCGGCCCGTTGCCTTCGCGCGGTACATCGCGCGATCCGCCCGCTGCAGCAATTGTTCGGCGTCGAGGTCGTCCTCCCGCATGCGCGCGACGCCAAAGCTCGCCGTGACGTGCAGGTCTGGGCCAACGAAGTCCAGCGTGAGTAGAGCTGTGCGCAGCCGCTCGGCCACGATGCAAGCGTCGTCATCAGTTGCGTCCGGCAGCAGTACGAGAAATTCCTCGCCGCCGATGCGAGCCACGATGTCACTGGGCCGAATCGCAGTACGGACGGCGAGACCGACGGCCCGCAGCACCGCGTCGCCTGCGGCGTGGCCGTATTCGTCGTTGATCTGCTTGAAGAAGTCGAGGTCGAACGCAATGAGCGCCAACGTCGTGTGCATTCGGCGACCGCGGGCGAACATCGCTGTCAAGGAGTCCTGAGCGCTGCGCCGGTTGGGCAACCCCGTGAGGTGGTCGTACGCAGCGTTGAACTCGGCCGTTGCCTTGAGCCGCCGGAACGAGGCGAGCATCACGGTCAATACGACGCTGGCCGCGAGCACACTCAGGGTGCGACCTGCATACCAGCCAAGGCTGAACCGCGCGCGTGAGTGGTAGCTGATGGCGAGGTCACACAAGGACACCACGATGGCGACGACTGCCCACCGCTCAGGACCTGCGGCGGCGCGGATACCGCGCACGCAGAACACCAGGCTGGTGATGACCAAGGGCAGGCCGATAGGCGCCGTCAACGTGGTGAACTGCGCCGCATTCAGGCCATCGATGAGCACGGGGAGCCGGTGCGCGGTCGCCGCGAAGGTGGCAACCGTGGCCAGCGCAACGGCGATTGTCGCGCCGGCGCCTCCCGCGAGCAGCCGCCGTCGGCGCGGACGTGCGGTCTCGGCGGCGTTCGGTCCGAGCCACGGGCCCCAAGCAGCACCGAGCACGACCGGGAATCCCACGTGCCAACAGACGAACATGTAGGGAGCCATCGACGCCGTCACGTCGAGCGGCGGATGGCTTGAGATGAGTCCGGGAAACGCGAACGCATAAGCCCCCATCAACGCCAGCGACCACAGATAGGCGCACGCCATGACCAGGAACCGGCGATCGCCGGTGTCGAGGAAGTTTCCAGCAAGCAGCCAGGCAGTGAGGATGTCGAAGCAGGCGATGGCCGAGAGGGTCATGGACAGGAAGCTCATGCCCGGCCCGACGTGCCGACTAGCCCAGGGCATGAGAGCGAGCGTCACCGCGACAACGGCGACGGACGCGAAAAGCGGTCCGGGCTGCGCCAAGCGCAGTACAGGGCGGCCCATATCTGTCTTATCGACGCTGGGTCGCGCGTCCGAAGGAAAAATTCAAGGTAGGAGCAGCCGCGTCCAGCCGTCGAGCAGCCAACGCTGGAACCGCTCCGGCGTCCAGCCTCGCTCGAGCACCAGCATCGCGTAGTACTCCGAACTGTTCATCGCCCAGATGATGTCGGCAATCTCGTCGCGCCCGGCGTCCGCGCGCAGCTCTCCGGTGGTCGCCAGATCGTCCACGAGATCTCGCATGTTGCGAGCTCGGCGCTCGCTGATTTCCCGCCACAACCGGGCGAGTTCCGGGTTCGCACCTGCGGCGGCCCGAAAGTCCAGCGGGGCGAGACGACCCTGGATCGTGGTAACGGCAGCCGCGTAGATCGCCAGCTTCGTCCGGACGTCGAGGGCTGCCCGCATCTGTTCGGCGTACTCCCGCTGAGCTCCGGGTACGGGCTCGTCGCGGCCGGACAGCGCCGACTCGACGAGTGATCGGAAGATCGCCGGCTTGGTCCCGACCGAGGCATAAACAGTGTCCTGGGCAACACCCGCACGTTCGGCAATCGCGGCCACCGTCGTCGTCCCGTAGCCGCGGCTGACGAACAACTCGCGCGCCGCGGCGAGGATCGACGACCTCGTTTGTGCGGCGACGAGTTTGCGCCGACTCGAGTCGTAGCGGCGCGGCTTGACCTGCTCTGGCACGGGGGCTAGCTTAGCAAAATCCATCCGAATATGCTTCGGATCAATGTTGGGAGACACGCATGAGCTTGTATGCCTGGACCCAGGACGTCCCGATCAACGCCGACACGTACGGCGAGATCCTGGCGCGGATGGCCTATGCCAAACTGCCCGGGAACCTCATCCACCTCGCGCTCGAGAAGCCAGATGGCACGCTGCGCTACATCGATGTCTGGGAGTCCGAGGAAGCCTGCGACGCGGCGTTCGAGAAGTACGTGCACCCCGCCGTCCACCCGGTCTTGATGGAGCGCGGCATCCATGTTCAGGGCGGCGAGCCACCCCGCACGGAGCTGAAGGTCGTCGACTGGTCGACCGCTTCGAACTCCATGCGGGACGCCGCGGTGTTGCCGTAGCCGAACACATCGGCGTCCAACAGCTTTGCCGCATTACCTGAACGTTACGTCGGACGGTTTTGCTGGGCTGTATGGGGAACCCCCGAGGTCGCGCTCAGGCATGGTTGGTCGCGTTGGTGGCGCTCGCGCTGGTTGCGCTGGCCGGCTGCAAGGGTGGCGGGCATCCGGCAGCGGCGCCGGACGCCAGCGCGACGAGCGGCGCCAGCACAGCGAAAGGCCCTGGTGCTCTGAGCACGAGCGTTGACAACCCCAAGCTCGACACGTGTGACGACCTCGGGATCCTGCCCTGCGCGAGGCAGGTCAACCGGGTGTTGCTGCCGATCGCCGGCAGCAGCTTGCAGCTGGTGTATTCCAGTGATCGGCAACCCGGCCGCAGGGCCGACGCCGCGCCAGCCGCCGCGCCGGTCGGACTCGGTGGTTGGTCGATCTCCGATCTACCGGGATACGACCCCGCGACGAAATCCGAGATTCTGCCCCAGGGGGCAGTGCGCAAGATTACGGGCAGCAGCATCGGCGCGGCGTTCGCCGTCGTCGACCCCGCGGGGGCCACTGCGACAGAATTCGATAAGCAGGGACGCGCGATGACGACGGTCGATGCGGTGACCGGCGCTACAGTCGCCACCTTCACGTGGACGGCGGCCGGCCTGGCCACCGTCACCGACGGTTCCGATGCGACGCTGAAGATCGGCCGGGACCAGGCCGGCAACCCGACGTCCCTGTCGGTGACTGGTACCAGTCCGATGACGCTGACCAGCACCAGCGGCGAGCTCACCGGCGTCTTTTATCCGAACGGCAACAACGTCCAGTTGAGCGCCGGCAGCAACGGGCTCCTCACCTCGATCACCGACTGGAACGGCCTCACCACGACCTACACCTACGACTCAGGCGGCCGCCTGGGCGGGCGCTATGACCCCACCGGAGCCCTCACCCGATACACCCGCACCGACGCCACGAACACCGCGACGGTGACCACCTCGAACCCCTCGGGGACGACGACGAGCGACAGCGTCAGCCTGGCCGACGGCACGACCACCTACACCCACCGCGATGCCGACGGCGCCACCAGCACCGTGGCGGCCAACGGCGCTACTCGCACGGTCACGAGCAGCGGCGCGACCACCAAGATCACCCTGGCCGCCGATCCCCGTTGGGGCGCCGACCTGGAGCAAGTGGCGAGCGTCGCAGGCGGCGGTTCGACGTTAGCCGTGGCCACGACGAACACGAACGGGGCGCTGTCCCGCAAGATCACGGTAGATGGCCGCACCTGGACCTTCGGGTACGACCCGGCCAGCCGAACCACGACGGTGACCGATCCGACCGGAGCGAGCCGGGCGACCGCGGTCGATGCGCACGGACAAGTGGCGTCCACCTCAGTCGACGGAGTTCCCGTCGCCTATGCCTACGACGCACTGGGTCGAACGACAGCGATCACCATCGGCACCGGGGTCCAATCCCGCGTCTGGCGATACGCGTACGCCCCCGGCAGCATCACGGTGACCGACCCGGTCGGGGACACAACGTCCGAAACCGTCGACGCGTCCGGCCGGGTGACCGCGATCGCCGGGCCAGAGCACACCGGTGTCACCACCACCCTTGACCCGGCCGGACGGATCACGTCATTCGCTGCCCCGGTGGGCGGCAGCTACGCGATCACCTGGGGCGCCAACGGAGCCCCTTTGGCAGTCAATGCTCCGGCGGGTTCCGGCGTTGCGCAGTACACCGGCATGAGCTACGACAAGGATGGCAATCTCACCGCCCGCACTACCGGAGCCGGCAGCCTGGGCATCACGTACAACGCCGGTAGAACGGCGGCCGTCGACACCGGAAACTCCACCTACTCGTTGGCCTACGACGCCCAAGGCAGGTTGACGACGGCGACGTCGAAGACCAGCTCGATCAGCGCAAGCTACACCGGGCCTTGGCTGAGCGGGGTGACCGAAAAGATCACCGGTCCGACGAATACCGTCACGGCTGCGGTGACTCGGACGACCGACGCCTCCGGCCGAACGACGAGCCTCACCGTGGCCAGCGGCGCCCCCATCAACTACTCCTACGATGCGGCCGGCAACGTCACTGCGGCTGGAGCAATCACCGATACCCGCGATCCGGCCACCGGGTGGATCGTCAAACGCACGCTGGGGTCGCTGACTGAGACGTTGGGCTACAACCAGTTCGGGGAGCCCACGTCCATGGTGGTGACCGGGCCACAGGGATCCGTCGCCGCCATCACCGAGCAGCGCGATGGGCTCGGCCGAGTGGTCACCTGGCATCTCGTTACGGCCAGTGCAGACACCACGACGACCTACGCTTACGACCCGGCCGGCCGGGTGACCTCCGAAACGACGGACGGCGCAAGTACGAACTACAGCTACGACGCGGCCGGAAACATCACCACGATCGCTCGGCCGGGAACGCCGACGGTCCACGACACCTACGACCAGCGCAACGCGCTCGTCACCTCCGGCCAGACCAGCTACACCTACGACGCGGCCGGCCGCCTCGTCTCCACGAAGACGCCCAACGGCACGACCACGTACAACTATGACGCCGCCGGTGACCTGCTGTCCGTGGCCGCCCCGAACTCGCCCGCCCTCACCTACACAGTCGATGCCGAAGGTCGCCGGGTGGCCCGTGCCGAAAGCGGCGCCACCACCGGCGTCGTCGCCTACCTCGACGGGCTCCGGCCGGCTGCGCAGCTTTCGCCCAGCGGCGCGGTTACGGCGCAATACGTGTACGACGGCGACGTGAGCCCGACCGCCATCAATGACGGCGGCGCCAATTTGCCTGCCTACCTCAGCAAGGGCGGCACCGACTACCTCGAGGTTCCGGATCCCTCCGGCGGTCCGGCTCTCGCGATCAATGCCAGCGACGGGTCGATCGCTGACGCGGTGCGGCGCAACGCCCTCGGGTCGGTGTTGTCCGAAAGCTCCCCCGGCTTCCAGATCATCGGGTTCGGCGGGGGGCTCACTGATCCCGGCACCAACCTGGTGCAGTTCGGCGTCCGCGACTACGACCCGTCGACCGGCAGGTGGACCGCCCCGGACCCGCTGGCGATCTCCGGCGGATCGGCAAACCTTTACCTGTACGCGAGTGGTGATCCGGTCAACCGCACCGACCCGCTCGGCACCTGCGACTACAGCTCCTTCGGCATCTCGGCGAGTGGCGGAGCTGGGTATGCCTCCGGCGGCGTCTCGTTCGGTGTGGCATGGGGCGGCGGACAGTTCGGCACCTACAGCACCTACAGCAATGGACTGGGCCTAGACGACAGCGTTTCGGTCGGCGTTACGGGCAGTTGCCTGAACAGCGACAACGGGGACACGTCGCTGGGCAATTTCAGCGGCACCGGCAGTTCGGCCGAGGGCACCGTCGACGGTCTCGGCGGGGGCAGTGACAAGGGCTACGACGGCAACGGCAACCAGTCGAGCGAAGGGTCACACTTCACCGCCGGCTTCGGTTTGGGACTCGGCGGCTCGGTCCAGCAGAGCCAGACCTCGATCGTCTGCTACTTCGGTTGCCCGTCACAGGTAACGGTGTGCGGCACGATGGGCTGCGATTCCAGCCCGTCCAAGAGCGCGGGCGACTCGTCCGGCGGCAGCGTGTTGCCCCCAAGCAACGGCGCCAGGAGTACCGGCGACCCGCACCTGCGGACCGCTGACAACACTCATTACGACATGCAGGCGGTCGGCGAGTTCACCTGGGCCACGGTGCCATCCGGCGGCTCCGCCGCAGCGCCATCCGGCGGTTTCACAGTGCAGGTCCGACAGCAGCCGGTGCACAACAGCCGACGGGTAGCACTGACCACAGCGGTCGCCGCGCAGGTCGGTGGCGACCGGGTCACCTTCGCTATTCCGGCTCACGCCAGTGACCCGCCGGTCTTCTCGGTCACGGGCGTCCCGGCGGGCCAAGATCCGCCGGTCGGAACCTTCACGCTGCCGCACGGCGCGACGGTGGTGCGGACGCCGCAGCAGGTGGCGATCTCCGCGGACGGGAACACCCTGTGGGTCGGGACGAACCCGTACGGCCTGAACGTGAATGCGTCCTTCTCGGCTGCCGCGCAGGGCCAGGTGCGTGGCTTGATGGGACCGTCGAGCGGTCAACCGGGTAACGCGGTGGTGACCGCATCCGGCCAGAAATTGACCACTGACCAGCTGACCAATTACGACACGCTCTATCGCACGTTTGCCGACTCCTGGCGGATCAGCCAGGCCGATTCGTTGTTCACCGACCGGCCTGGCAACGACGCCACCGCGTTCGACGACCCGACGTTCCCGGACCCGAATCCTGCGCCGATTCCGGCTGCCGACCTGACGGCGGCAAAGGCAGCATGTAGCGGATATGGCTTCGACCCGACCGATCTGGCCGACTGTGAGATTGATGTCGCCAGCACAGGCGACGCCGGGTTTGCCTCGGCGCTGGCTGCGTCGTCGGGCAGCGTCCCGGGTGCCGCCGTGGGTGCGAGTGTGGGCACGCCGGCCCCGGGCGAGTCGACCACCGCAGCCACCACCAACTCGCTGCGGCCCGGGCAGACGGTGAGCGGGACCTTGCCGCGCGGCGCGACGAAGACCTACCCGTTCACCGTCGCCGCCGGCACGGTTGGCTACTTCGCGGCCGCCCCGAACTGCGATGCGAGCACCAGCTCGAACGTGCTGTATACCGTCGCACACGTCGATGGCACTAGCCTCACTGCCGGTCGGTACATCTGTGACGACGTGGGCCGAGTCGTCTTTGCCGACGCCGGCACCTATGAGCTGCTGCTCCGATCGCCGTCCGGCGTCGGCGGTACTTACTCGGTGACCTGGAAGGTATCGCGCGCCGATCGGGTTCAAGCCCTGCTGGCCGGCCAGACCGCAACGGGCACGATCGACCTGCCCGGTGCGCGCGATATCTGGACGTTGGGCGTACCGGCCGGCGCAGTCGCCTACTTCTCGGCAGACAAGAATTGTGATCAGTCCACCAGCTCTGACCTGCTCTACTCCGTGCAAGGTAGCGACGGGTCGGCGTTTTCCGCCGGGCGATACATCTGCGACGACCTAGGTCGCGTGGTGTTCGCCAAGGCCGGCACCTACCAGCTGTCGGTGGCCTCAGAAGGCGGCGCCACCCGCAACTACTCGGTCACCTGGGAAATCTCGCGGGCCGATCGCGCACTGTCGCTCCAACCCGGACAGACCGCGAGCGGGACCATCGACCTGCCCGGCGCTCAAGACATCTGGACCTTCACCGTGCCCGCAGGCACGGTGGCCTACTTCGACGCCGACCCGAACTGCAGCGCGGCCGGCGGCAACCTGCTCTACGAGGTCCGGGACGCTTCAGGGGCACCGGTAAGCAGCGGCAGATACATCTGCGACAGTCTCGGCAAGGTTGCGTTCCCCAAGGCCGGCACCTATCGACTCGTCGTCAGCTCGGTCGGTCCAGCGACCAAGAGCTACACCATCCTGTGGAAGAACTCGTGACTCGTACGACGGCGCGTGTCAGTAGTGCTGTGACCGCGCGGCGTCAAGCAACCTGATCACCTCGCGGTCGGTCGTCTGCGAGAAGTCCCGGAAATACGAACCCACGGCACCGAATGCATGAGGTGCCGCGAGACAGACGAGCGAGTCCGCGGCGTCGAACCGTTCCACGGTCTCGGCTGGTGCCACGGGCACCGCCATGATCACTCGCGACGCCCCGTGCCGCCGGACCACCTCGCAGGCCGCGCGGGCGGTGAGTCCGGTAGCCATCCCGTCGTCCACCACAACGGCAACGCGACCGTGGACATCCACCCGCTCACGTCCACCGCAGAAGCGCGCGACATACGCAGTCAATACGGCGCACTCGCGCCGCTCGACCACTTCCAGTTCGGCGTCGCTGACTCTTTCGCGGGCCATGAGGGCGGCGTCCACGACCCGAACGCCGTCCTCTCCAATGGCACCCATCGCGAGTTCCGGCCAGTACGGCACACCCAGCTTTCGCACCACGACGACGTCGAATGGCGCCGCTAGCTTTTCCGCCACCGCGAACCCGACAGGCACGCCGCCACGAGGTAACCCGAGCACGACGGGCGCGTCGTCGTGCAGCCACTCGAGTTCAACGGCGAGTCGACGCCCGGCGTCCGCCCGATCATCGAAGCGCACCATCGCTGCCACCAATTCGGCCACTCCCATTTTAGGCTCGGGAAAGCCTCAGTGGAGGTTGCCGATGATGATTTTCGCCATTGCTGAGTCGGGCGCGTAGTTGTCCTGGAGTTCGGCCTCGGTCAGGC
>DASRZB010000321.1:0-2715 GCA_035653855.1 Acidothermaceae bacterium
CAGATCGGCGACACGGTGCCGACCGGAGCCAAGGACGTGGCGAACACGGCGTTCCAGGCCGGCTATCGCGCCGGTGAGACCGACGCCTTCGGCGCGTACGACGGCGGTTGGAAGCTTGGTGCTCCCTACGTCGTCATCCTCGGCAAAGGCGTCGCTGGCGCTGCCTACCGTTTCGTCGAGCGCGACGAGTTGACGCCTGGGACGACGTACCAGTTATGTCCAGACGGCACGACGCTGTGCCACAGCTAGGCGCCCATCCCTGGCACGGACGACGGATCGAGGTCAGACGCCTTGGCGGTGATCAAGAAGAAGCTCCCGAGCATCGCCGCGACGCCGAACACGACCGATACCTGCAACGCGGTCGAGACGCCGTGCGCGAGCTTGGCATCGCCGGTCGCGCCATGATCAGCAGCGTGGCGTTGCGCCGTCGCGAACGCGGTGGTCAGGATCGCGAGGCCGAGCGAACCGCCGACCTGCTGCATCACGTTCAACAGACCTGACGCCGATCCTGCCTCCTGGGGTTCGACGCCAGAGACGGCCACCATCGTCAAGGGCACGAACATGAAGCCCATGCCAAGGCCGAAGATGATCAGTGGGCCGAGTAGGTCGTGGATGTAGGTGCTATGCACACTCACCAGGGATAGCCACCACAGGGCGACTGCACACATGATTGCACCAGCCACCATGAACGGCTTCGGGCCAACCTTCACGAGTTGCTTGGCGCAGATCTGTGCACTCACCACAATCGCCGCGCTGAGTGGCAGGTAAATGAATCCGGTCTTCAGCGGGCTGTAGTGCAGGATCCGCTGCACGAACACAGTGAGGAAGAAGAACATCGCGAACAACGCGCCCGCCAGCAACAACATCACCACGTAACTGCCGGATCGGTTACGGTTCTTGAACATGTGCAGCGGCGTGATCGGCTGCGGACTGCGCATCTCGTTAACCAGGAACCACACGAGGAGCACGGCAGCGGCCGCGAAGCAGAGCAGCGTGAGCGTGTCTCCCCAACCGGCAGTGCCAGATGCTCGGATGAACGCGTAGACGAGCGCAGTCATACCAAGCGTTGAGGTGATCGCGCCGACGAGGTCGAAACGGCCCGGGTGCTTCTCGGACTCGTTGATGTACTGACGCGCGATGAGCGCGATGAAGATGCCGATCGGGACGTTCACGAAAAGCACCCAGCGCCACGACGCCCACGACGTCAACATGCCGCCGGCGAGTAGGCCGATCGCGGCACCTGAGCCCGACACTGCAGCGAAAACACCGAACGCTTTGTTGCGCTCGGCGCCTTCTTCGAAGTTGGTGGTGATCAGCGACAGCGCGGTCGGCGACGCGATTGCACCACCGACGCCCTGCAACGCGCGGGCGGCCAACAGCCACCACGACGAGGTGGCGAGCCCGCCGAGGAAAGACGCGAAAGTGAACAGCGCGATTCCGAAGACGAACACCCGTCGCCGTCCGAGAATGTCACCGGCACGACCACCGAGGAGCAGCAACCCACCGAACGTCAGCGTGTAGGCGTTGAGCACCCACGTGAGATTGGTATACGAGAACTTCAACGCGGTCTGGATAGTCGGCAGCGCGACGTTGACGATCGTCGCGTCGAGCACCACCATCAGCTGGCTGGTCGCGATAACGGCGAGTGCGAGGCCCGGATGGTGGCCACGACGGGCGGCACCCGGTGCGCCCACAGCCACCTGCGTCGAGGTCGTCATGAATCTCTCGTTTCCATGGGGGAACGCTGAAGGAACGCTAACGTTCACTAAGTACGGACGCTACATTGCATGAGATAGAGAACGCAACCGTTCCTTCGACTGGCGAGGAGGCAGCCGTGCAAGCTGCACGTTTGCGGTCCTCGACCACGCTAGCAACGGCCGCCGACAAGAACCCTGGCGTGCCGCTGTTCCGATGTCGCCGCCGCGGTGTGGCACTCGAAACTGCGATCTACGACGCCGTCCTTCAGCAATTGAGCACCGTCGGATTCGGTGCAATGACGATCGAAGGTGTCGCCGCCGCCGCACGCACCGGCAAAGCAGCGATCTACCGGCGTTGGCCCTCAAAGGAAGAGCTGGTCGCCGACACCCTCGACAACGTGCTGCCCTCGTTGGATCTTCCGCTCGATACCGGCAACGTTCGCAGCGACCTTGCGGAGATCTTCACCGTCATGCTCGAGATGATGGCGAGCCCCGCCGGTGGCGCGATGCAAGCACTGATGGGTGAACTCGGGCACGACCATGACTTCATCACCACATTGCACGAAAGGGTGCTGGCACCGCGCAAGGCATTAATGACCGAGATCATGCTGCGCGGAGTCGCCCGCGGCGACGTGCGCGCCGACGCCGTGAAACCGGTCGTTGTCGAAGCTGGTCCCGCCCTGTTGGTGCATCGGCTGTTGACGTTCGGGCCGCCCGTCGACCCGGCCTACATGGAGGCCGTGCTCGACGACGTCGTGATGCCGCTGATCCGCCCCTGACTTCAAGCAAGATCTAGTCGCGCCAGATGAGTACGAGCGCGCGGTCATCGCTGCCGTCAGGGGCGACCCTGTCGACCAATTGCTTCGCGCCGTCCCGGAAGCCCTGTGTTACCAGGCGTTCTGCCTCACCGATCAGCTTGTCGATGCCGACGGCGATCTCGCGTTCTGCGGTTTCGACCACGCCGTCGGTGAATAGCAGCATCGCGTCACCCGAACCAAGTACCCCGTGCGCCGATGTG
>DASRZB010000322.1:0-10684 GCA_035653855.1 Acidothermaceae bacterium
CGGCGAACTCGCCGAGCACCGCCTTCAACGCAAGTGTCGGCGCGGGGAACAACGCCGGCCGATGGACCGCGGCGGCGATGGCTTTCGTGTATTCGCGGTTGGTCACCGGATTGGGTGCAGTGACATTCACCGGCCCGCTGATCTCGTCCGCGTCGAGCAGGAACCGCATCGCCGCAATGTGGTCGGGGCGGGCTATCCAGCTGATGTACTGCCGCCCCGAGCCGAGCCGGCCGCCGACGCCAGCCTTGAACAGCGGAAGCACCTTCCCAAGGGCGCCACCCTTGGTGCTCAAGACGATGCCGGTCCGCAAGAACACCGTGCGAATGCCTGCCTCGGTTGCGGCAATGGCCGCTTCCTCCCACTCACGTGCAACGGTGGCCGCGAAGTCTGTGGCTACGGGGGCGTCTTCGTCGACGAAGCGATCGCCGGTCTCACCGTAGAAACCAATCGCGGAACCCGACAGCAAGACTGCGGGCTTGGGTTCCAGCGCCGCCATAGCTTTGGTGAGCAGCCGGGTGGACGATATGCGGCTATCAAGGATTTCCTTTTTGTAGCCCTCGGACCAGCGGTGATCGCCCAGGCCCGCGCCCGCGAGGTTGATCGCCGCGTCGACGCCGCGAAGGCGCTCGACATCGGGACCGCGACCGGCTACCGGATCCCAACTGATTTCGTCGGGCGCATGAGCCTCGCGGCGGACGAGGCGCAGCACCTCGTGCGCATGCCCTTCGTCTTCGCTGTTCAGAACGCGGACCAGCGCGGAGCCGATCAGACCGGAGGATCCGGTGATGACGATCTTCATGGCCGGTGCTCCCAACGCTTCATGGCCGGTACCCCGGCCTAGAGGCCGAGGTCGGCTTCAAAGCGTCCTTCCTCGAGGCGCGCCTTGATCGTGCCCAGGAACCGAGTCGCGTCGGCGCCGTCGACGAGGCGGTGGTCATAGGTCAGCGCGAGGTAGACCATCGAACGGATCGCGATCGTTTCGCCGAGGTCGCCGTCGTCGACGACAACCGGACGCTTGACGACGGCGCCGGTGCCCAGAATGCCGACTTGCGGAGGCAGCAAGATCGGAGTGTCGAACAGCGCGCCTCTGCTGCCGGTATTCGTCAGAGTGAACGTGCCGCCCGACAACTCGTCGGGGTTGACCTGGTTGTTGCGCGTGCGGTTCGCGACGTCGGCGATCTTCCTGGCGAGACCGCCGAGGTTGAGGTCGCCGGCGTCACGCACGACCGGCACCAGCAGGCCACGCGGAGTGTCGACGGCGATCCCGAGGTGCTCCGCGTCGTGGTAGGTGATGGTGCCTGCGGCAGTGTCGATGCTCGCATTGACGACCGGGTGCTGCTTTAACGCCTCGACAGTCGCCAGCGCGAAAAACGGGAGGAAGGACAACTTCACGCCTTCGCGCGCCTCGAAGTCGGCCTTCGCGCCGTCGCGCAGCCGCGACACGCGCGTCACGTCGACCTCGACGACCGTTGTCAGTTGCGCTGCGGTCTGCAGTGACTCGACAAGACGAGAAGCGAGGACGCCGCGAAGCCGCGACATCTTCTCGGTGCGCCCGCGCAGTGCAGCTGCGGCAGGGTTCGGCTGGGCGGCCGATGCCGCGGTCGCAGCCGGTGCACTCGGCGTCGCCGCCGCAGTCTTCGCGGCTCGCGCCGCTTCGGCGGCGGCGAGCACATCTTGCTTGCGGATCCGGCCACCTACCCCGGTACCGGTGAGGCCGCTGAGGTCGACGTCGTGCTCGTTGGCCAGCTTGCGCACCAGCGGCGTGACGTAGGACGCGTCGCCATCGCCAGCGCCGTCGCTCGCGGCTTCGGCAGGGCGCGGTGCCGGGACCGGTGCACTAGCCGGGGCCGGTGCGTGGGCTTGCGGCGCGGCTACGGCGGGTTCAGGTGCCGCGGCGGCGGGTGCGGCTGGCGGCGGCTCCACCTCCGCCGCCTGGTCGCTCGCTTCCGCTTGCGGTGCGGGCTGCTCGGCGTCCGGCTCAGGCGTTGGCTCTGCTGCTGGTGCCTCCGCCACGGCAACTGCGGCAGCCTCGGTGGCGGCTGGCGCACCACCGGCGGATCCGTCGTCGATGACGGCGAGTTCGGAACCGACCTCGACCGTCTCGTCTTCGGCAACGGTGATCTTGGACAGGATGCCGGCGACCGGAGAGGGGATCTCGGTGTCGACCTTGTCGGTCGAGACCTCGAGCAACGGTTCGTCGACGGCGACCTGGTCGCCTTCCTTCTTCAGCCAGCGGGTAACGGTGCCCTCGGTGACGCTCTCCCCGAGGCGGGGCATCGTGATGGATACCGACATGAGGGCTGTGACTCCCTGGCTAGGACGCGGAGTGGACCATCTAGTTGGAGTAGGGCGGCTAGCTGTGCACGTGGAGCGGCTTGCCGGCCAGGGCCATCAAGGCCTCGCCGATCGCTTCGGTCTGCGTCGGGTGCGGGTGGATCAGCTGAGCGACCTCGCTCGGCAAGGCTTCCCAGTTGTAGATCAGTTGGGCTTCGGCGATCAACTCGCTCACGCGAGCACCGACGATGTGGATGCCAACCACGGGGCCGTCGGCAACCGCGATCACCTTGACGGCGCCCGACGTCTTCAGGATCTGGCTGCGGCCGTTTCCGGCGAGGTCGTAGGTGAAGGTCTTCAGGTTGTCGCCGTACTTCTCCTTGGCCTTCGCCTCGCTGAGTCCGACCGAAGCGACCTCAGGCTCGGAGTAAGTGATGCGCGGTACGCCGTCGTAGTCGATCGGCACGGGGGACAGGCCTGCGAGCCGCTCGGCGACCAGGATGCCTTCGGCGAAGCCGACGTGCGCAAGCTGCAATGTCGGGATGAGGTCGCCGACCGCGGAGATGGTGGGCACGTTGGTCCGGCAATACTCGTCGACGAGGACGAAGCCTCGCTCGGTCGCAACACCGTTCTCTTCATAGCCAAGGCCGGCCGACACGGGACCACGGCCGACCGCGACCAGAAGGTACTCGGCCTCGATCGTCTTACCGCCTTCGAGTGTCACGACGACGCCAGCGTCGGTGGTCTTGACTGCTTCGAAGCGGGCGCCGAGTTCGAAGTTAATGCCGCGGCGGCGGTAGGCGCGCTCGAGGAGCTTCGAGCTTGCTTCGTCTTCCAAGGGCAGCAGGTGGGGAAGTGCTTCGACGATTGTGACCTCGGCGCCGAACGACCTCCAGACGCTCGCGAACTCGACGCCGATCACGCCGCCACCAAGGACGACGACTGAAGCAGGCAG
Source organism: Acidothermaceae bacterium (assembly GCA_035653855.1). GTDB lineage: Bacteria > Actinomycetota > Actinomycetes > Acidothermales > Acidothermaceae > PALSA-607. The sequence continues at coordinate 3,230 of DASRZB010000322.1, forward strand.
TCGATCGAGCGTCAGCGCGTGCTCACTGGTGATCACCCGGTCCCCGTCGATCTCGAGACCGGGCAACGACCGGGGGGCGGAACCGGTCGCGAGCAGGATGTGCCGGCCCTCGTACCGCTGCCCGGCGACCTCGACCGCCGTCGGGGAGACAAGCCGGCCCTCGCCCTCGACGTAGGTGACCTTGTTCGCCTTCACCAGGCCCTGGAGGCCCTTGTAGAGGCGGTTGACGACGCCATCCTTGTAGGCGTGCACGGCCGGAACGTCGATGCCCGAGAAGGTTGAGATGACGCCGACCGCTGCACCATCGCGCGCACCGTCGGCGATCTCGGCCGCGTGCAGCAACGCCTTCGTCGGAATGCAGCCGCGATGCAGGCAGGTGCCGCCGACCTTGTCCTTTTCGATCAGTGCGACCGAGAGGCCGAGCTCGCTGGCGCGAAAGGCAGCCGCGTAGCCGCCGCTCCCGCCGCCGAGGATGACCAGGTCAAACGTGCCGTTCTCGTCTGCCACGAGCACTCCTTACCCGAGTGGTTACGCACCGACGGTGCAGCGCCTGCGGGATCGCCGCGGCGCACAACATCATTCTCCCACGACGGTGTCGCGCCTGAGTCCGCGCGTCAGAGCAGACCGGCCGCCACATCGTCGGCGAGCTGGACGAAGGTGCGGACTGCAGCGCCGGTGCCGCCCTTCGGGGTGTACCCGTACGCGTCGCCTTGGTTGAATGCCGGACCGGCGATGTCGAGGTGCGCCCAGGGGATCGGCTCCCCGTCGCGCTTCCCGACGAACTCACACAAGAAGCTTGCCGCGACCAGCATGCCGCCGAACGACTCGCCTATGTTCGCGATATCGGCGACCGAGGAGTCGAGCGACTTGCGAAGCTCCGGGGGAATCGGCATCGGCCACATGTGCTCGCCGGCTCGGGTTGCGGCGGCGACGACCGCTGTCCGGAAGTCGTCATCGTTGGCCATCACACCCGACATGCGGGTGCCGAGCGCGACGAGTTGTGCACCGGTCAGCGTCGCGGCATCGACGATCAGGTCGGGGAGTTCTTCACTGGCGCGCACGAGGGCGTCGGCCAGCACCAGCCTGCCCTCGGCGTCGGTGTTTAGCACCTCGACTGTCTTTCCGCCGTAGATGGAAATGACGTCGGACGGCCGCTGCGCCGAACCCGACGGCATGTTTTCGGCAAGCGGCGCCCAGCCGGTGACGTTGACCGGGAGCTTCAGTTGAGCGATCGCGACCATCGCCATGACCACCGCTGCCGCACCGCCCATGTCGGACTTCATCCACTCCATGGGTGCGGCCGGCTTCAGCGATAGACCGCCGGAATCGAAGGTGATGCCTTTGCCGACAAGGGCGATTGTCTTCGTCGCCTTGGGGTGGCGGTACGCCAGCCGAACGAGTCGGGGGGGATTCACCGAACCCTGCCCGACGCCGACGATGCCGCCGTAGCCGCCCTTCTTCAGTGCTTTCTCGTCGAGCACCTCGATCGCAAGTCCGACCCGACTCGCCTCCGCCGTTGCGATCTCGGCGAACTCGCGCGGATGCAGATCGGACGGCGGGGTGTTGACGAGGTCGCGGACCGTGCAGACCGCGTCGCAGACGATCTTGGATCGCGCGACGGCTTGCTTTGCCGATCGTTGTATCGGATCGGCGACAAGCACCACGAGTGACCTGACCGGCGGAAGGTAGCCGTGCAACGTCGCGTTGCGGTAGCGCCGGTAGGAGTACGCACCGAGTAAGGCCCCGTCGGCGACTGCCGTCACGGATTCGTCGGTGATCGTGCCATCAGGGGCCGTGCCCAGCGAGATCGCGACTTTGCCTGCGCCCGCGAGCGAGCGAACGGCCAGACCGGCGGCTCGGCGCAGTACCTCGGGTGCGAACTGCTGTCGGCGAACCGGCGTGCCGAGTCCGACGACAACAACCACCGGTGCCGTCGTCGCGCCGAGGGTGGCGATCCGGTGGCATTCGCCCGCCTGACCGGTCGCGCCGAGACTGACCAGCGTGGCTACCAGTCGCCGGCGCAGCGCCGTGTTGATGGAGTCCGAGCCCGGGGCGAGCACGGGTCGCCCGTCTGGGCCTGCGGCGACGCCGACAATGACGGCATCCGCCTTGATCTGGTCGGCGGATTCGGCGGCAAGCGCGATGACAGTCACGGCCGCCGATCGTATCCCGTCAGTGCTCGGCCGCCGCGGGCTGAGGAGGCGCGCTGTGGTCACGGGCACTTTGCTCGACAGCGGCTACGTGAGCATTTCGGCCCGGCAACGTCAGCGCCAACAAGGCTCCGACGACCCCGATGAAGCCGCCGACCAGGAACGCACGGTCGAATCCCGAACTCAGTGCGGCCGCGGTGCGTAGGCCCTTGGAACGATCGGCCGCAATCGTGGCCAGCGCCGCGAGTCCGAGTGCCCCACCGACCTGGCGCGTGGTGTTAACCAGCCCTGACGCGAGCCCGGCCTCTCGTCGGTCGACCCCCATAGTCGCGGCGACGGTCACCGGAACGATGGACAGTCCGAGGCCGAGACTGACGAGCATCATCGGCGGCAGCACGTGGGCGTAGTAGTTGCCGGTTGCGGGTAGCCGGGACAACCACCACATGCCGATCGCCGCGCATACCGTGCCGGCGACGATGATGCGCCGTGGGCCGACCTTGCTGACCAGCCTCGAGGCGGTCTGCGCCCCGATGATGATCGAGATCGCCCCGGGCACGAACGCAAAGCCCGTCTTCAACGCGCTGAAGTGCAACACGTCCTGCATGTAAAGAGAGAGGAAAAAGAACAGCGAGAACATCAGCGCGCCTACGGCGACGGCGATTCCGTTGGCCGACGACAACGCACGCAACCGGAAAATCCGGAGCGGTACCAAGGGCTGAGACGAATACCGCTCGATCGCCACGAACGAGCCAAGCAAGATAACCGCGATGGCGAGGGTGAGCAGTGTGCGCGCTGAACCCCACGCGTGCTGGTCGGTACTGACGATCCCGTACACGAGCACAGCGAGCCCGCCGGTCACCGTGATCGTGCCGGGGATGTCGAGCGCGCGGACGGTACGAAGTTGCCCGCGCGACTCTTTGAGGGACACCCACGCAGCGGCGAACAGCACGGCCCCGATCGGCACGTTCACGAAGAGGATCCACCGCCAACTCAGTTCGTCGGTGAGAATCCCGCCGGCCATGACGCCGAACGCACCACCGCTGCCTGCCGTCGCGCTCCAGAGGCCAAGCGCGCGAGCTCGCTCTCGTTGCTCGGTGTAAGTGGTCGTCAGCAAGCTCAGCGTCGACGGCGCGAGTATGGCGCCACCAAGGCCTTGCGCCGCGCGTGCGATCTCGAGCATCGTTCCGTTCTGGGCGAACCCACCGACCAAGCTCGCGGCGACGAAGACCGTGAGGCCGAGCAGGAAGATCCGCTTGCGGCCGAACAGGTCGCCTGCGCGACCACCGAGGAGAAGAAAGCCGGCGAAGGTCAGGGCGTAGGCGTTGACCACCCACTGCAGCTCGTTTTGGTTCATGTGCAGCGACTGCCCAATCTTCGGCAGCGCGACGTTCACAATCGAGATGTCGAGGACCACCATGAATTGCGCGGCGCACGCGATGGCGAGCACCGCCCACGCCGGGATGTGTGCGTGGGTGGCTGACTCATGCGCGGTGGGAGCGGGCGAAGACGTGCTGGTGGTGTTCTGACTCATCGGTACCCCTGATTTGCGGCTGACTACGGCGGGCGGGCGCCTTTGCGCGCAGAGCTGACTGCATCGACTCTAGGCCCCAACCTACGAACACCCTGAGACATTTCCGTGGGGAGGGCGGTCGCCTGGACGGAAGCGGTAACGTCCGCGCATGACAGAAGCGCCTCAACAGCCGGCCCACGCTGACCTGCTCCACTCGCCGCTGCACGACCGCCACCTCGCGCTCGGAGCAAAGATGGGCGAGTTCGGCGGCTGGACCATGCCGCTGGAGTACGCCGGCGGCGGCGTCATCGCCGAGCACACTGCGGTCCGAGAGAACGTCGGTGTCTTCGACGTCTCTCACCTCGGCAAGGCGTCGGTGCGCGGCCCAGGTGCCGCCGCGTTCATCGATGCCACCTTGACCAACGACCTGTCGCGGATCAGCTCCGCGGAGTACACCCTCGGCGCGCGAGGCGCGCAGTACACCCTCGGCGCGCGAGGCGCGCAGTACACCCTCTGCGCGGATGACGCGTCCGGCGGCGTCGTCGATGACCTGATCGTGTACCTGCGCGGCGACGAGGACGTCTTCCTCGTGCCGAACGCCGCGAACACCGCCGAGGTGGTACGTCGACTCGCAGCTGCCGCGCCGGACGAGGTCGAGGTGCGCAACCTGCACCGTGATTTCGCGGTGCTGGCCGTACAAGGTCCGCGCTCGCCTGAGCTGCTAGATGCGCTGGGGCTGCCGTCGGGGCATCCCTACATGTCGTTCATCGATACAGAGTGGACGTCGAATGCAGGCGTCAGCACGGACGTCACGGTCTGTCGATCGGGCTACACAGGCGAACGCGGCTATGAACTGGTGGTTCCCAGTGCCGATGCGGGCGCTGTTTGGGATCAGCTGTTTACTGCAGGCGCGCCCCTCGGCGTCCGCGCTTGCGGTCTTGGTGCCCGTGACACGCTGCGCACCGAAATGGGTTACCCGCTGCACGGGCAGGACCTGTCGCTCGACATCACGCCGAATCAGGCGCGCGTCGGATGGGCAGTCGGCTGGAAGAAGCCGGCGTTTTGGGGACGCGACGTCTTACTCGCCGAGCGGGCCGCGGGACCCAGCCGGATCTTGCGTGGTCTTGAGTCCCTCGACCGCGGCATCCCGCGACCGCACATGGTGGTGAAGTCCGCGGCGGGCGAAGTGGTCGGTGAGGTGACCAGCGGTACGTTCTCGCCCACCCGCCGGGTCGGGATCGCGCTCGCGTTGCTGCGACCCGACATCGTCGACGGCGACGAGGTCGAGGTCGATGTGCGTGGCAGGCCATCCGCGATGCGCGTAGTGAAACCGCCGTTCATTGAAGGGAGCCGCGCGGTATGAGCCGGGCCGAACGCGTCGTCCTCATCGGCATGATGGGCGCGGGGAAATCCACCATCGGCGCGAGCCTCTCGACGCTCACCGGATGGCCCTACATCGACAACGACCAAGTGGTCGAGCAGATGGTCGGCATGCCCACCCGTGATCTGCTGCAGCAGCGCGGAGTCGAGGCGATGCGCACAGCTGAATCCGCTGCCGCCATTCACGTTTTGACCATGCCGGCACCACTCATAGCCGGTGCGGCCGCCGGCATCGTGCTCGATCCCGCAGTCAGCGCACAAGTTCATGATGGAGCCTTCGTCGTCTTCCTGAGGGCCAAAATCGAGACGCTCGCAAAGCGGGTGGAAGGCACCTACCGGCCATGGCTCGGCGACGATCCCGAAGCGACACTGCGCACGCTGTACGTCGGCCGCGAGCCGCTGTACGACAAGCTGGCCCATCTGGTCCTCGACGTCGACGACACGTCACCGGACGCCGATGCGCAGCGGATCCTCGATGCTTTCCGGGCTACACCTGACGAGAGGGTGGAGCGGGGCTAGTGGCCCATCGCGGTGATCAGGAAGCAGGTCATCGTGGCGATCTCCCCACACGCGCCGATGACGTCTCCGGTCACCCCGCCAAACCTGCGGATCGCGTGCCGGCCGACAAGTCGGGCCACCGCGAGTGCAGCCAGCACCGCCGCCAGCCGCTGGATTGCGCTGTTGACGCCCTCGATGTTGGCGTACACGGGACCGTAGAAGGTCGCGCCCGCGCACAGCACGAGGGTCCAGAAGATCGCGACGATCCTCGGCACCGAGCCGGCAACGAGCGCGCCCATGCCATCAGTGCGGGCAGCCTGGATTCCGGGCGTACACGCCCACAGCATCGACACCCGGCCAACGACAACGCCGAGTACCAACGCCTGTGTGCCGCGGTGCACCAGCACGTTGCTCGTCAATGCAAGAACGTCGATCCCCAGCACGCCGATGAGTGCGGCGGCCCCCAGCGCACCGACGCGTCCGTCGCGCATGATCGCGAGTGCTTCTTCGGCCGGTTTGCCTGAGGCCAGCCCGTCTACGGTGTCGGCGAGTCCGTCGAGGTGCAGGCCACGGGTCAGCAATGCCAATGTGAGGATCGCGAGCGCCGAGGCGATGAGCGGTCCCTCGAACACTGGATTGGCGTGCCGGATGTACAGCGTCGGGCCGGGATAGACGATCCTTGCCACGATGATCACGCCCGACGCGATCATGGCCAAAGCGGCACCGATGAGCGGGCTCCACGCCATCGACAATCCGGCGATCCGTCGGTTGACCAGGCGGGCTTTCACCGGTGCAACGGTGAACATCGTCAACGCAAGACGTAGGCCGGCAAAGTCAGCCACGGTTGCTGACGTTCGCCTCGCCGAAGGTCGCCATTCCGCCGAGGATATCGGCGGCCGCAGCCACGATCGGTACCGCTACCAGGGCGCCGCTGCCCTCGCCGAGGCGCAAACCGAGATCGATAAACGGGGACAGCCCGAGGGCGTCGAGCGCAAGGTCGTGGGCTGGCTCGACCGAGCGGTGGCCGGCCGCCCACCAGGCGGAGGCGCCCGGCGCCAGCCGCTGCGCAAGAAGTGCCGCAGCGCCGCTGATGAGCCCGTCCAGCAGCACGGGGGTGCGGCGGACCGCGGCTTGCGCGAGGAAACCAGCCATAGCGGCGATATCGGCGCCGCCCACCGCTTGCATTAGGGCAAGTGGATCCTCGACTCCCTTGGCTCGCTCGATCCCGGCTGCCACCACCGCACGCTTGCGGGCGAGGCCATCGTCATCGATGCCCGTGCCGCGTCCGGTGACGAGATCCGCGCCGTGACCGGTGAGCACCCCGATGAGGACTGCGGCCGGCGTGGTGTTGCCGATCCCCATGTCGCCGGGGATCAGCAGGTCCGCGCCGCCGTCGATCTCCTCGTCGGCAATCGTTCTTCCCGCCATGACCGCTTGCGCGGTTTCGGGTCGGGAGAGGGCATCCTCGATGTCGAGCCGGCCCGAGCTTCGCCGCACCTTCCACTTGGTGACCTCGGTGGGCGGCACGATGCCTGGCAGGTCGCTGCCCACTGCCATATCGACCACTCGCACGCTGGCGCCTACCCCGCGTGCCAGCACGTTCACGGCCGCGCCGCCCGCGACGAAGTTGGCAACCATCTGCGCGGTGACTTCGCTCGGATACGCCGACACGCCAGCGGCCGAGACGCCGTGGTCCCCCGCGAAGATCACCACGCGGATGCGCTTCGGAGCCAGCGGCGGGCAGCGGCCCTGGACGCCCGCCAGCCACACCGAGATGTCCTCGAGCCTGCCCAGCGCGCCGGTCGGCTTGGTGAGCATCGCTTGACGAGCGACCGCCTGTTCGCGAGCGATGGTGTCGGGCTCGGGCACGGCGTCGAAGCTGACGGTCTCAAGGCTGCGGGTCATATCGACTCCTGG
>DASRZB010000323.1:0-4617 GCA_035653855.1 Acidothermaceae bacterium
CTTACTCATCTAGACAACTCTGTGCGGCTGACTAGACAACTCTGTGCGGCTGACTAGACAGCGCGTAGCCATAGCCGATCAGGCCACGGTCAGAATTGCGGGGGCCAAATGCGCGTGGAAGGACCACGCCGCGGGTACCAAAGTCTGCAGCTGTACATATTGCTGTGCACCGAGGCAGAAACCGGCGATCATGCAACAAATACCACCGGCGGTGCTCTGTCAAACACGACATTTGCCGCTTGTGCGGAGATCGCGACGGGAGGTGTCGGTGCGGGTCGCATTTGTGTGCCGAGACCTCGCACACAGCCGACTGACCGGTCCAGGAGCTCGTGCGTTCTCGACGGCCTGTGCGCTGAGCGACGCAGGTCACGACGTGCATCTCATCAGCGAGAGCCTCGCTGCGCATCGGGCTCGCGCTCTCGCCGCTGGCCACGGGCCGCAGTGGACGCGGGTGCGAGATAGCCGACCTGCGCACCGGTATTTCACCGACCAGCACGCCTATTCCGACCTCGTCTACGACACCCTGCAACGCCTTGCTGAGAACGAGCCGTTCGACGTCGTGGAATTCAGCTCGGTCAACGGCGAGGCGCTGACCGCCGTCCGGGCAAAGAGACTTCTCGGACAGTTCGCTGACACTGCACTCGTCGTGCGGATGGGCGCGGAGCTAGAGGTTGCCCAGGGCACACGGCGCGAAGTGTCGTTGACCTTGGAGAACTCGATCGACTCGTTTGCTCGCGACTACGTCCTTGCTCATGTCGACGCACTGCTAACCGATACGCCGCCCCGGGGCATCGACACGGCTTTGGGTGCGACACGCGCCCCGATTCACATCGCGCCATTCGTGCCTGGACCTCGCGGTGTTCCGACGTTGCGCATCCCTGAGGTTGGCGCACTGCTCACCATTTGGCACCTTGGTGAGTTGACTCCAGAGTCGGGCATCGACACCTTCCTCGACGCCGCGCAGATCGTCTTGGCAAGCGAACCGAGGGCCCGGTTCATCGTGGCCGGCGACGACACGCCGTCCGACCCGTTCGGTCGTTCGTACTGGGAGTCGCGCCACCGGCAGCTGAGCGGTGCATTGCGCGATGCTGTGACGTTCGTCGGCCCGCTGACCGACGCTCGCAATCCGGTGCCGATGGCCGGGAATCAATGCGTCATCGCTACTGCGACTGCCGACGCGGCCGGCGGCGTGGTCCTGGCCATGGCGCACAGCTGCGCTGTGGTGGTGCGTGAGGGAAGTGCTGCCGCAGCCTTCGTCGAACCAGACGTCAGCGCGACGGTCGTACCCGCCAACGATGCATTCGCGTTGGCGACGACACTGCTCGACATCATCGCCGAACCCAAACTCGCGGCAGTACTCTCGCGCGGCGGCGCGCGGCGGGTCGCAACTCACTTTCAGCCGCAGCAGATGGCAGATTCGATCGCACTTGCCTACGCGTCGCATGTTCCACGGAACTCCCCCGCTGGGATATCGCCGCCAGCTGCCGACGAGCTCGTTTCCGTCGTCATCCCTTTGTTCAACCAGGGGCATTTTCTGCTCGGTGCGATCGAATCGGTGCGCGTTGCTGGATATCCGCATATCGAGATCGTCGTCGTCGACGACGGCTCGACCGATCAGGAGACGATCGAGATCTTCGACAGGCTGACCGGCGTGACCAAAGTGCGGCAGCCCAACGCCGGACTTTCGGCCGCACGCAATGCCGGCATTGCCGCCGCCTCGGGCCGATACATCGTGCCGCTGGACTCCGATGACCTCTTGTCAGAAGGTTTCCTCGCTCCCGCCGTCGAGGCTCTGAGGTGCAATCCCGACCTCGGTTACGTCGCCGGCTACCTTCGCTATTTCGGCTTGCTCGACTACACGCACGTGCCAGCGGGGTACGTGCCGCATCTGAGCCTGGTCGTGAATACGCACGTACGCGCAACAGCGTTGTTCAAGCGCGATGCGTTGATGCTGATCGGCTGCTACGACGTCGACCTTCCCGCCTTCGAAGACTGGGACCTGCACGTGCGACTCGCGCTCGCCGGCTACACCTCCGACATCTTGCCGCTGGAAGGACACCGCTACCGCAGGCATGCCGAGTCAATGACATTCAGTAGCAGCAATGCAATGCGGCGCGAGCTCTTGCAGTACTTGATGAGGAAGCATCTCGGCAGCATCGACCACGCGCACGCGCGCGATTTGCTGATCCTGATGGCAAACCTGTGGAAGACGGGCTACGAGCCGAGCGCATCGGTGCGACTGCAACAGGAAGGCCAGCAACCGCTCGTTCCAGCTGAACCGCTTATGTAGCGGTCTTGGCAGCGCTGGTCAGTGAACTGAGAATCGCGTCGAGTTGGCTCGAATCCTTCACAAGCTGCAGCATTCCTGCCCACCAGGCCTGCTGCAATGACGCTGGCATCATGTCCCCGGCGCCGAAGCGAACGACTTTGGCATTGGTAACCTCGGCGGCCACGGCTTGCCCTACCGGGTCAAGGTAGGTGTCCGACGGCACGCTGCGATTGACGGAGGTAAAGCCGCCGAGTTTGATCCACGCTTCCTGTGCCGGCGCGCCCGCGAGGTAGGTCATGAACGAGCGCGCGGCGGGCGTGTCGTGCACCATGACAACGACGTCAGCGCCGATAGTGACCGCACCGCTGTACTGGGCGTTGATGCTCGGGAATGGGAAGAAGTTGTAGTCGTGGCCCGCGTTCAGGTTCGGGTACTTCGCGGCAATGAATCCCTGTGCGATCGAGGAGAGGTAATACATGTAGGCCGTCGGCGGATTCGTGTACAACGGGGTTCCCCCGTCGGCGTCTGCAGTCGCGAGAATGCCTTGGGTACCTCCGAGCGCGTAACCCTTAGTCTGGACGATCTTGTCGAACATCTCAAAGGACTGTTTGATGCACGCATCGGTCCAGGGAATCTCAGCCGCAATCCACTTGTCGTAAACACCAGGGCCGCAGTTGTTCAGCACGATCTCTGAGACCCAGTCGGTGAGGGGCCAGCCGCTGGCTGGACCGCTTGCAGACACCACAGAGAACGGAGTGCGGCCGTCCGCGACTATCTTGTCGGCCAATGCCGTCATGGCATTCCAGGTCTTGGGAACGGTATAGCCGCCAGCGACGAATGCACTCGGGCTGTACCAAACGGTCGCCTTGTTCGAGACCTTGTAGAAGATTCCGTACAGCTTGCCGTTGTCGCTACCCAGGCCGATCCATGCCGGCGCGTAGTCCTTGTTGACCTGGTTCATGTCCAAGACGGAGTTGAGCGGGACCAACCTGCCCGCCTTGGCGAGTTGTCGCATCACCGCCAGATTCGGCAGCACGGCGATATCGGGCGGATTCCCGGCCTGTTCGTCGGCATCCAGCGCGCCTGGCAAGTCCTGCGTCCCTTGCCAGTCAACGGTGTCGTCGGTGTTCTTCTCCCAAGCGGACTTCACACTCACAAAGTTGTCGTACTCGGGACCGCTCCACAGGCCAAGGACGCGAACATGCCTGCTGAGGTCTTGGGAAGCGGTGGCGCTTGTTGGAGCCGCACTCGCCAGCGCGCCCGTCGGCGCGGTACTTGCGGGCGTCGGCGCTGTTGGCGCTGGTTTCCCCGAGCTTGTACAGGCAACAGCAAAGGCGGCGAGCACGACAAGACCGCTGGTCCGCACAACCGTGTGACGAAAGATCATCGCTTCTTCCAAGAGGACGGCTTCACTCCCGCGAGCAATGATGCCACGTGACTTTTGACCCTTCTGTCCTCGTGCGAGGGAGCGAACGCTGAAGGCGTACACAGTTGGAAGCGGCTTGGCTTGCTGGGCCGCATCGGCGCTTTGTGCGCACTGGAGGCGTTGGTCATGAGGGTCCTGGTTACCTACGCAAGCGCTCACGGCTCGACCGGCGGAATCGCGGAATGCATCGCCATGCATATTCGCGCCAGCGGGATAGCTGCCGATTGCTTGCCGATCCACGACGTGGAATCACCGGCCGGCTTCGATGCCGTGGTCGTCGGGAGCGCTATCCATGACCAAGCGTGGCTCCCCGAAGCGTCTCAGTTTCTTGCCACCCACGCCGCAGAACTGGTGCGGATGCCTGTTTGGCTATACAGCGTCGGCATGCCCGGAGCTCTCGCCCGACCGCTTCGGAAGATGGCGATGCGTGAAGGCCCCAAAGCCGTCGCCCCATTCACCGACATCATCCGACCCCGAGACACACGATTGTTCTCAGGCATCGTCAGTAAGCGGCAATTCCCACTGCGCAGCAGAGCAGTCCTGCGGTTGATGGGCGGTCAGTACGGCGACTTCCGAGATTGGCACGAGATTGGCGCGTGGGCGGGCAGCATCTGTCACGACCTACTCGGCGGACGCATCGACGCCTAGCATTTCGAACCTGCGGCGCATTTCGAACCTGCGGCGCATTTCGAACCTGCGGCGTTTCGAACGTGCGGGTCACGCCGTCGGCGCATCCACAGAAGATCCTAGGTGGCGGTTCGGCGCCCGCCACCCAGGACGGCTATCAATGCTTGGTCAGAACAGCCCAAGCGGCTTCGTGTCGTAGCTGACCAAGAGGTACTTGGTCTGGCTGTAGTGGTCCAGCATCATCCGGTGGTTTTCCCGGCCACTGCCCGAGATCTTGTACCCGCCGAATGCTGCG
>DASRZB010000324.1:0-2575 GCA_035653855.1 Acidothermaceae bacterium
CCATTGAAGTCTGCGAGGGAACGGATGGACATCATTTCTGCGTATCGAGAGGTCGGTACTTATCGTGGTGCTGCTGTGATCAGCGGCACCACACCGAAGACCGTGAAGCGCGTCATTGCCCGCCATGACCGTGACCAGGCGTCTCCCGCCGGTGGGTCACCGGTTCGGGTGGCCAGAGAACGCAACTACGAATCGGTGACCGTGTTGGTCGCGGAGCGGGTCGCGAAAACACGGGGCCGGATCAGCGCGAAGCGGTTACTTCCAGCGGCGCAAGCAGCCGGCTATGGCGGGTCGGCACGCAACTTCCGGCGCTTGGTCGCCGAGCAGAAAACGTTGTGGCGCCGCGATAATCCTCGGGCCAGGCGCCCTGCGGTGTGGTCACCGGGTGAGCATCTGGTCATCGACTGGGGTGTGCTGGGTGGGCTGCACGTGTTCTGCGCGGTGCTCGCGTGGTCGCGGGTGCGGTTCGTGCGTTTCGCCGACAACGAGCGGGCCGAGACGACGATGGGCATGCTCGCCGAATGCTTCGAACAGCTCGGCGGGGTCCCTGCAGTGGTCCTCGCGGACCGGATGGGGTGCCTGAAAGGTGGCGTCGTTGCGAACGTGGTCGTGCCGACACCGGACTACGTGGGGTTCGCGGCGCACTACGGGTTTCGGCCTGACTTTTGCGAGGCCGCCGACCCCGAATCGAAAGGGATCGTGGAGAACCTCGTCGGCTATGCGAAAACCGACCTGATGATCCCCGGCACCGGTGCGCACGGTGTCGCGTTCAGCGATCTTGTCGCAGCGAATGCTGCCGCCGCGGCGTGGTGCGCGCAGGTCAACGGTGTGGTCCATAGCGAGATCTGCGCGGTCCCGGCTGAGCGGCTGCGTGTCGAGCAGGAACTGCTCGCAACGCTGCCGTCGCTTCGACCCAGCCTGGGACGGTCGGTGACACGCAAGGTCGACCGGCTTTCCTGCGTGCGGTTCGCCTCGGCCCGCTACTCGGTGCCGACACGGCTGATCGGCACCGAAGTCAGGTTGCGGGTCGACGCGGACCGCAGCGTGGCGATCATGACCGGCGACGGTGTCGTTATCTGTGAGCACATGCTGGTCGCCCCCGGTGAGGCATCGGTGCGCGATGAGCACTACGGTGGCCCGCGCCCAACACCGCGACGCGCGGTGCGACCCAAAACCCAAGCAGAGAAGGATTTCTGCGCGTTGGGACCGGTCGCGGAGGTGTTCATCACCGGCGCCGCTGCGTCGGGCAATACCCGCCTGGGACCCGAGCTGGTCGAGCTGAACCAGTTGCGCGCCGCCCACGGCGAGCAGGCGTTCCTGGCCGCGTTGGACCGGGCGGTCGCGTTCGGGCGGTGGCGCGCAGCAGATGTGCGTTCCATCCTCGCCGCCGGCGGCGGGACCTCAGATCCCCGACCAGCCGGCGACGCGTTGATCCTCGAGCTGCCAGTCGTGCCGGTCCGATCGTTAGCCGACTACGCCATCAGCCCGGCAAGCAGGGCACGCACGTGAGCACCACCGCGCCGGCGCTGCCAGCCGACCTCACCGAGGGGCTGCGCCGGTTGAAACTGGCCACCATCCGCCAACTCGCCCCGGAGCTGCTGCTCACCGCGAAAACCCAACGCTGGAACCCCGAGGAGTTCTTGCGCACTTTGATCGAGGCGGAGATCGCCGCCCGTGACGCGTCGAATGCGCGCACCCGGATGAAGACCGCCGCGTTCCCGGTGATCAAAACCCTCGACGAGTTCGACCGCACCATCTCCAACGTCGCGACCGCGACGCTGGACTATCTCGGCTCACTGGAATGGATCACCGCACGCGAGAACCTTTGTCTGGTCGGCCCAGCAGGCACCGGGAAAAGTCATCTGCTCGTCGCGCTCGGCGTCGCCGCCGTCCACGCCGGACACCGAGTTCGCTACTTCACCGCAGCCGAACTCATCGAAACGCTCTACCGAGGCCTAGCCGACAACTCCGTCGGGCGCGTCATCGACACCCTGCTGCGCAACGACCTCATCCTGATCGACGAAGTCGGATTCGCGCCACTGGATGACACCGGCGCGCAACTGCTGTTCCGTGTCGTCGCCGCAGCCTACGAACGCCGAGCACTAGGCATCGCCAGCCACTGGCCGTTCGAGGCCTGGGGCCGATTCCTCCCCGAACACACCACAGCCGTCAGCCTCCTCGACCGGCTGCTACACCACGCCAACATCGTCGTCACCGAAGGCGACTCCTACCGCATGCGCGAAGCCCGAACCAAAGGAGGCCTTAACACCAAAACACCCTGAACAACCCCCGAGGGGTGGGGACTTTTAGTTGGCCACCAGCGGGGACTTTCACTTGGCCATTGACAGACGCCCACTCGTACAGCTGACGTAACCCAGCGCGGTGCTCATCCGCGGCCTGCGCGATCGCATCCAAGAACGCCTGGCCGCCCTCGACCGTCTGTGTAGTGGATTTTACTTGAGTAGGGCCGGCAGGGTCCGCCCACTCTTCGTGCGCTGGGTCGATCCGGCGCGGTACGACGATGCGTGATTCGCCGACGCTGTAGGCCGAGACGACAACAAGGTCCAGCTTGACG
>DASRZB010000325.1:0-3570 GCA_035653855.1 Acidothermaceae bacterium
CCTCAAGGCGTCGCACGGCTCCATCGCGGTCGAGGAGTCCGGCGGTGACGTCGACGTGAAGCTCTCCTTCGGCGACCTCGACATCGCGAAGGCGCTCGCCTCCGTTGCGGCAAAGACCGCCTACGGCAGCATCCGGCTCGCAGAGGTCTCCAGCGGTTCTATCCAGGTCGAGAGCGGCCTCGGCCAGGTCACGATCGGCGTGCGGCCCGGCGTCCCTGCGTGGCTCGACCTGGCGTCGAAGAACGGACACGTGCGCAACGAGCTCGTCAGCGACCGTGCTCCCGATCCGTCCGAGCAGACCGTCGCGGTGCGCGCGCGCACTGAGGTTGGCGACATCAACATTCAGCGCGCCTGATCACCTCAGGCAACACCAGAAACGGAACAACGCACATGACCACCACAGCGATCGAAATCCACGGGCTACGCAAGTCGTTCGACGACTTGGTCGTGCTCGACAACGTCGACCTCAACGTGAGTGCGGGCACCGTCACCGCGCTGCTCGGCCCGAACGGTGCCGGCAAGACGACGATGGTGCATATCCTCAGCACGCTCTTGCGACCCGATGGCGGCACCGCATTCGTGAACGGATGCGACGTCGTCCGCGACCCTGACGGCGTGCGCGCGGTGATTGGCCTGACCGGCCAGTTCTCCGCGGTCGACAAGCTGCTTACCGGCGAAGAGAACCTGCGGCTGATGGCCCGGCTGCGCCACCTTGGGGCGAAGCGCTCGCAGACTCGGGTGGCTGAGCTGCTGGAGCAATTCGACCTCGTCGGCGCCGCCCGCAAGCCGCTCGCCAGCTACTCCGGCGGGATGGCGCGCCGCCTCGATCTCGCGATGACCCTCGTCGCGACGCCGAGTGTGATCTTCCTCGACGAGCCGACCACCGGCCTCGACCCGCGCAGCCGCCGCACTATGTGGGACATCGTGCGCGGCCTGGTCGCGCAGGGCACGACCGTGATGCTCACGACCCAGTACCTCGACGAGGCCGACGAGCTTGCCGATCGTGTCGCGGTGTTGGACGGCGGTCGCGTCGTCGCCGAGGGGACGCCGGACGAACTCAAGCGCCTCGTGCCCGGCGGGCACATCCGGCTCCGATTCCCTGACGCCACGACGCTCGACGCCGCCTCCCGATTGCTCGACACATCGGCCCGCGACGATGCCGGTCTCGCGCTTACCGTGCCGAGTGACGGAAGTATCGGCGCGCTGCGCGTTGTCCTCGACCGCTTGGACGCAGCCAACCTCGAGGTCGACGACCTCACGATCCATACCCCGGACCTTGATGACGTGTTCTTCGCACTGACGGGCCGGCTCGACGCGCTAGGAGTGCAGTCATGACCACCATGACCGTTTTGCAGCAGACGGCGCCAGGTTCCGCTCGTCAATCGCACGTCGTCACCGATGCGATCACGATGCTTCGGCGCAACTTGTTGCACATCGTGCGCTACCCGGGGTTGACCGTCTTCGTGATCGGTGCGCCGGTGGTGTTCCTGCTGCTGTTCGTGTTCGTCTTCGGCGGCACCCTCGGGGCAGGATTGCCTGGCGTCGACCCGGCGGGCGGGCGGGCCGCATACGTCGCTTACGTCATGCCGGGAATCCTGGCGATGACGATCGCCGGCACCGCCGGCGGCATCGCGACCACCGTGGCGATGGACATGACTGAGGGCATCACCGCGCGGTTTCGGACCATGGCGATCTCGCGGGCGGCGGTGCTAGCCGGGCACGTGCTCGGTAACACGGTGCAGGCGATCATCGGTGTTGTTGTCGTGCTCGCCGTTGGCTTGCTGGTCGGGTTCCGCCCAACCGCCGGACCGGGTGATTGGATCGCCGCCGTTGGCATGATCGCGCTCATTGCGTTCGCGATCAGCTGGCTTGCGGTAGCGATGGGGATGCAGGCGAAGTCGGCCGAGACGGCGACCAACCTCCCGATGCTGATTCTCTTACTGCCCTTCCTCGGCAGTGGCTTCGTCCCGACCCACTCGATGCCGGTTGGGCTGCAGTGGTTCGCGCAGTACCAACCGTTCACGCCTTTCGTCGAGACGATCCGTGGGCTGCTGCTCGGGACCCCGCTCGGCTGGAACCCGGCACGTGCGATCGGCTGGTGCGTAGTGATTGCGGTCGCCGGGTACGCCTGGTCGATGGCGATTTACGAACGGAAGTCGGTGCGTTGACAGCCGGTCGGTTTCGCGCAACCCGGCTGCGGCGCCGAGAACGTGGCCGACCGCTACCGCGCGTCCGAGCACTGCAGCCGGGTCCTGCCGCACCGGATTGTCAGTCAGGGCGACGAGGTCGTCGTATCACGCGAGGATGTGCGACCAGTCGGTCTCCTCAACAGCGGTGACCTGGCGGTCTACCGCCCGCGCACTGGAGGATAAGGACCGGCGGGTGCACGTGCCCAGCTTGCTTGAGGTCGCACGAAGCGCACCGCCGTATTGGCCGGCGGGAGTCGATTCGATCATCCGGTCGGCCGCGGACGAACCGGTCATCCTCGTCCCGCACAGCAATGCCGGACTGTACGTGCCCGCGGTCGTCGAGGCGCTTGGCGAGCAGGTTCGCGGTGTGGTGTTCATCGACGCTGCGCTGCCGGGTGCCGGCCATTACACGCCGCCGGAATTTCTGCGCAGGCCGTCGGTCGGCTACATCTGGTTCGGTGAGCCCTACGACAAAGGAGCAACACAGGCGGCGAAGCGCGGCTGGCCCACCGTGCACCTGCCCGGCGGGCACCTCCACATGTTGAAGGACCCGGATGCGCTAGCTGCAACCGTGGTAGAGATCGCCGGCGATTGGCTTTGACCCGCATCCAAGTCACGAACGAAGGCAAGAGTCTGTTCTTCGGCCACCGCGACCCCGAGCAAGTCGCCCGACTCAACTCCCTGCGACGCAGCACCTGATCGCGACGAACGACCTCTACTCGCCCGCATCGGTGGGGTTAGGTGACTGTTAGGCATTGCGCGGGAAGGTCGAACCACCTGAGGTGCTCGAAGTCGTCGGACAGCGCGACCGACGGCCGATCCGCATCTGACGTGCCCTCGCCGGCACTCGCGGCGAATAGCGCGACGGCTTCGGCGAGGTAGTTCACGAGGTCAGACTCCGCGGCGCGATCGTCGTGATGCGGGTAAGCCATCCCGCCGTCCGCCTCGTAGTTGACTTGGCTCAGTCGAAGCGGAGGCTCGACCAATCCGCGGCGGTGTCGCCACAATCCGGTGGCCGGGTCGAAGACGTAGTCGGTGAGGAGCCGCCACCCGTCGCGCGCGACGAGTCGAACGGCCTCGACGATGTAGGTGAAAACCGGCTCGGAGATGAAGTAGTTGAAGTTGACGCGGACCCAGCCAGGTTTGATTCCTTCGCAGCCGCCCGCGATCTCGCGCTCGAACTCATGCGATCGGTCGAGGTCGATGCCGAGTAGCCGATGTCCATAGGGGCCGGCGCACGAGCAGCCCCCACGCGACTGGATTCCGAACAGATCGTTGAGCAACGCGACGACGAAGTTGTGATGTAAGTAGCGGCCGCTAGGTGCGCGCACCACAAAGGAGACGATCGACAATCGTTCGGCGTCGAGGTCGCCCAGAATCT
>DASRZB010000326.1:0-5779 GCA_035653855.1 Acidothermaceae bacterium
CCCGGCCACCCACAATCTGTACGTCGTCAACGGTGACAACACCATCACGGTGGTGGCGGGCGTCGGTTCCCGACTCCCGCCTAAGGCTTTGACAACTACTTGAGTGGTCGCTTGCGTCTCACGGTCCGACGTGAGGGGTCACTGCGATGGGTTCGTTGGAAAGCGATCTGCCGAAGGCCTCCATTCGCATGGACGCCGACAGCGTGCGTCTGTACGCGTCATCGGCGCATCACTCGTTTCGGCAGGCAGTCGTCGCGCGCGTGGCGTTCGTTCGCGACGCTCTGTTCCCCGCGACTGCGCTTCAACGAACGCGAAATCCGCGGGTAGTTTTCCTCGGCTATCTGCTGGCCGCCGTTGCCGGCTTCAGCGTCGACTTGTGGTGGAGCGGCTCTGGGATCACGTCGCGAGTGTGGGCCGAGGACGGCACTGCCTTCCTTAGTGCCGCGTATCGGACGTCCGTTTTCTCAGCGCTGGCAAGCCCTTCTTCGGGATACTTGCAAGTGTTGCCGCGATCGCTTGCGGCATTCACGACGACGTTCCCCGTGCGTGACGCTTCGTGGGTGCTGGCGGCGTCCGCCGCGGCCGCACGCGCGGCGGTCTCGCTGTTCGTCTTTCGCGCGAGCGGCGGACACCTGCGTTCGACGTCGGTGCGCGGGATGTTGGCTGTGTCAGTCGTGTTGCTGCCCGTCGGCGGGTTCGAGGTACTCGACAACATCGCGAACCTGCATTGGTTCTTCACGTTCGCTGCATTCTGGGCGGTGCTGTGGCGTCCATCCCGGTCGTGGGAGTGCGCACTCGCTGCCGTCGTGGTGGTGCTGGCCGTCGGCAGCGATCCGCTGACCGCGCTCCTCCTCCCGCTCGTCGTACTGCGTGCCATCTGCGTCCGTGGCTGGCGCGACCAGCTCGTCACGATGTGTTTCGCGGTAGCGGGCGCCGCGCAGACGTGGGCAGTCTTAAGCGGACGACGACCGGCGCATGAGACTTTCAGCGTGCCCGCCGTAGCGAGACTGTTCGGCGTTCGAGTGCTCGTCGGCTCATGGGCCGGCTACTGGCACACGGTCGCGTTGTGGCGGCACCTGCACTACGCAGCGATTGGTCTCGGTGCCGTCGCCGTAGTCGCGCTCATCGGTCCAGCGGTACGTGTCGGCGGCTCGCGACGCTGGCTTGCCATCTGGGCCGGCGCGGGCAGCGCACTCGCGTTCGTTGCATGCTTCGCCGAACCAGCAGTGGTGCCGCACCTGAAGCTGGACGTCGTCAGTTCGCTGACTCGCTACGACGTGCTCGCATCACTGCTGATGCTCACCGCAATAGCAGCCGGACTCGATGCGCTGCAGTGGCCCGCCAACCTCGCAGTCCGCAGTGTGGTCGGCGTGGTGTTCTTGGCGGCGTTGCCAGTTGACCTCGTCGGGTCGGCCCAGTCGTGGGCTCACCTGGAATCGACCGTGCCGACCTGGCCAACGGCCATCACTCACGCCCGGGTCGAGTGTGAGGCCGCACAAGGTGCCATCGGCCGGGGAGCTGGCGACGTGTGGGTGTTGGAAACGCCAGAAGGTTGGCGCTTGCGAGTTCCGTGTGCGCAGGTCGATCGCTGACTAATCCATCGAGTCACAGGCGAGCAAATCGGGCACAAGCTCGCGGAGGGGACGGGGGCCGTTGCGACGCTGATGTTCGTGCGTCCTCGACCTGCCGACGACGCGTTCGCGGTACCAGCTGAGCGGGTCTTGGCAGGGATCCCAGCGTGAACGACCGACCCACGCTACTGGTGCTCATCGACAAGTTGGCCCCTAAGGTTACGAGCGGGTTGCTCGCACGCTCATCGACCAGTTGAGTGCCTCCGCGGACATCATTCGCGTTACCTTCGCGCTCGACGATCCCACTGCGTCGTGGTTGCCTCCGACGTCGGTCCGTCGCATTTACACCCGCCGCGGAGGCGAGTCCGTGCATTCTTCGCCGTTGTACGTGGTGTTCGTCGCGTGTTGAGAACCGAGTCTCCCGACGCCGCCTTGTCGTTCATGGCGATGGCAAATGTCCTGCTCGGGCTCGCGAGTATCGGCACGGGTTGTCGGGTCGTCATGTCGGAGCACGCGATCCTCAGTCTCGCCACTCCGGTCGCGAGCCGCTGGGCGAAGGCATTCTCTGTAGATCAGACCGCGGCGGGTTGGGCTTCCTTTTCGCGGTCGCGCACGAGGCGCGCCTTTATGCGCTCGGGCGACGGCCAGCGGACGTCGTGCACCCAGCCGAACTTCTCGAAGACCCAGATCGTGCGTCCGCTCGAGTCGAGCTGACCCCGGAGTACTCCGTGGCGTGCGGACGTCGGGTCGGCGTGGTGAAGGTTGTGCCAGGACTCCCCCATTGACAACACGGAGAGCCACCACACGTTGCCTGACTTGTCGCGAGTGCGGAACGGCCGCTCGCCCACCGCGTGGCAGATCGAGTTGATCGACCAGGTGACGTGGTGCAGCAACGAGATGCGAACTAGAGCGCCCCAGAAGAAGCCAGTCACAGCGCCGGCGATCGACATGCTCCACAGTCCGCCGATGAGTGCGGGCAATAGCAGGGAGGATGTGACTTGGAGCCAGAACAACCTGGATACCGCGACGATGTCGGTGTCAGCGATCAGGTCGGGTGCATACCGGGTCGCATCGGTCTGCTCAGGGTCGAAGATCCAGCCGACGTGGGCGTAGAGCAGGCCCTTCGTCAGTGCGCCGAGGCTGGTGCCGAACCGCCACGGCGAATGCGGATCACCCTCTTTGTCGCTGAACGCATGGTGTCGGCGGTGATCCGCGACCCAGCGGACGACGGGTCCTTCGATCGCCATGCCACCTGCGAACGCGAGCGCGATCTTCAGCGGCCGGTTGGCCTTGAACGCCTTGTGGGTGAAGAGCCGGTGGTAGCCGATCGTGATGCCGTGGCCGGCGATCGCGTACATCACGACCGCGATGACGATGTCGTGCCAGCCGAGTCCCCAGCCCCAGAACACCGGGATTGCGGCCAGTAGCGCGAGGAACGGAACCACCACAAAGAAGCCGAGCGCGAACTGCTCAAGACCAGTTTTGCGATCGCCCCCCACGGCTGGACGCTTCGTCCGCGCCGTCGACGTCGCCGAAGACACGTCGTCGGCGGTCGCAACAGTCGCGAGCAACTCGTCGTCCGCTTCGATGTTGTCCTCTATATCCGCGACCGCCGGCACCCGATCGAGGACGGCGTCAGCCGTTACGGGTCCAGACGGCGGGGTCATGGCGGCTCCAGGAACGGTTCGGGGGGGTAAGCCGATGTTACCCACAGTTTCGATGTTCCCCGCGTATCGGTTCGCGAGCGAGAGTTGCGTACTCTGAGCGCGGACACCGATCCCGGGTCGTCTAATGGCAGGACAGTGGGTTTTGGTCCCATCAATGGGGGTCCGACTCCTCCCCCGGGAGCAACGTGTCGCCGATCCCATCTCCCCAGCAATCCGCTGGGGAGATGGGAGGCGGTGGTGCCAGAAGTGCGGTGTCGCCCAGCAGGTCAGCCGAAGGAGCCGCGTGAACGACCCAGCGGAGCCCACCGTCGTAGCGGCGATCGTCCTTGCCGCCGGCGAGGGCACCCGGATGAAGTCGGCCACGCCCAAGGTGCTGCACGAAATCTGCGGCCGCAGCATGCTCGGCCACGTCATCGCCGCCCTGCGCGCGGCGAACCCTGAGCAGCTCGTCGTCGTCACCGGCCAAGGGCGCGACCAGGTCGAGGACTATCTCAAGCAGCTCGACCCCGAAGCGGTCGCGGTTTTCCAGCCGTCGCAAGACGGCACCGGGCACGCCGTCCGCCTTGCATTGCACGCACTCGACGCTGCTGCAGGTCAACCGATTGAGGGCACGATCCTGGTCGCGCCCGGCGATACGCCGCTGCTCTCGGCTGAGGCGTTGCGGACGCTCGCCGCCCACCGAGCGAAGACCAAGGTGGCTGCGGTCGTGCTGACCGCGAAGGTCCCCAACCCGACCGGCTACGGCCGCATCGTCCGCAATCGGTTCGGCAACCTCGCACGGATTGTCGAGCACGCCGACGCGAACGAGTCGGAGCGCGCCATCACCGAGATCAACTCGAGCGTGTACGCGTTCGACGCGGCCAAGCTGCGCCACGCGCTCGCAGAGTTGACCGCGCACAACGCTCAGTCCGAGGAGTACCTGCCCGACGTCGTCCGCATTTTGGCCAAAGCCGGCGACCCTGTCGGCACCGTCGTGATCGACGACTGGCGCGAGATCGCCGGAGTCAACGACCGCGTGCAACTCGCGCAGGCCCGCGCTCACCTGCGCGATCGCCTCGTCACCGATTTCATGCGAGACGGCGTGACGGTGATCGACCCGGCGACAACCTGGATCGACGTCGACGTGGTTCTTGAGCCGGACGCCGTGGTGCTGCCGAACACGATGTTGCTCGGGCGCACGTCCGTTGCTTCCGGGGCGCGGGTGGGGCCGAACTGTTCACTTCTCGACACTGTCGTCGAGGCCGGCGCGGTGGTGCGCGACGCGACCTGCGAGGGCGCCTCGATCGGGCCTTCGGCGACCGTTGGGCCCTATACCTATCTGCGGCCGGGCACCCGGCTGTTGCGGGGAGCCAAGGCGGGCGGCTTCGTCGAGATGAAGAACGCCGTGGTCGGCGAGGGTTCCAAGGTTCCGCACCTCTCTTATGTAGGGGACGCGACGATCGGGGAGCGCTCGAACATCGGGGCCGCGACGATCTTCGCCAACTACGACGGGGAGGCGAAGCACGCGACGGTTGTCGGCGACGACGTGCGGATCGGCAGCGACACCGTGCTGGTCGCCCCGGTGACCGTCGGAGACGGCGCCTACACCGCGGCTGGATCGGTGATCGTCGACGACGTCCCGCCCGGAGCCCTTGCCGTTGGGCGTGGACGCCAGCGCAACGTCGAGGGATGGGTCGAGAAGAAGCGGCCAGGGTCGGCGTCCGCCCGTTCTGCTGCCCGTTCAGTCACTCCCGCCACAGCTTCGGGGGGCGACTTACCGCCGGGCTCGCCGACCGACCAGAATGGTTCCTCTGACGAATCCCAGGGAGAACCTTCGTGACCGGCAGCAAGCGGACGGCCGAGAAGACGCTGATGCTCTTCGCGGGGCGCGCGTTCCCCGAACTCGCGCTCGAGGTTGCGCATCACCTCGGCATCGAGCCGACGCCGACCCTGGCGTACGAGTTCGCGAACGGCGAGATCTTCGTGCGGTTCGAGGAGTCGGTCCGCGGCTGCGACGCGTTCGTGCTGCAGAGCCACACCGCGCCGATCAACAAGTGGATCATGGAACAGCTGATCATGATCGACGCGCTGAAGCGGGCGTCGGCCAAACGCATCACCGTGGTCTGCCCGTTCTACGGATACGCGCGCCAGGACAAGAAGCACCGCGGCCGCGAGCCGATCTCGGCCCGGCTGATGGCCGACCTGTTCAAGCAGGCCGGGGCGGACCGGTTGATAGCGGTCGATCTGCACACCGACCAGATCCAGGGCTACTTCGACGGCCCGGTGGACCACCTGTGGGCGATGCCCCTGCTGGTCGACTACATCCGCAACAACATCGACCACGACCGGCTGACCATCGTCTCCCCGGACGCCGGCCGGGTGAAAGTGGCCGACAAGTGGAGCGACAAGCTCGCCGCCCCGCTGGCGATCGTGCACAAGCGGCGCGATCTGAAGGTGGCCAACCAGGTCTCGGTGCACGAGGTGGTCGGCGAGATCAAGGACCGGGTCTGCGTCCTGGTCGACGACATGATCGACACGGCCGGCACGATCTGCGCCGCGGCC
>DASRZB010000327.1:0-6485 GCA_035653855.1 Acidothermaceae bacterium
GGCCGCTTGCGCCACCGCGCCCTCACGGAATACCACCTGCGCAATCCCGGACGCGTCACGCAGGTCGACGAACGCGACGCCGCCTAGATCACGACGGCGGGCCACCCAACCGGCCAGCGTCACCGTCGTGCCGGCGTCGGATCGGCGCAGGGTGCCGGCCTCGCGGGTGCGGATCACAGGAACTTCTCCTTCAAACTGGCGACGAGATCGGTAAGTGCGACGGCGGCCTGCTCGCCGCTGCCCAAATCCTTCACTTGGGCAACCCCTGCTTGCAGATCGCGGTCGCCGATGACGACTGCGTAGGCGGCACCTGACCGGTCAGCTGCCTTCATGGCGCCCTTCAGGCCGAGGGTGCCGTACGCCAGGTCAGCGTGCACACCGGCGCGACGCAGCTTCCCCATGGTGGCGATGCTCTCGACGCGAGCTGCGTCGCCCAGGGGCACGAAGAACACGCAGACTCTAGGCGCGACACCCACATTGCGGCCCTCTGCGTGGCAGGCCAGCACTGCGCGATCGATGCCCAGACCGAACCCGATTCCGGACAATGCCTGCCCGCCGAGCTCCGCCATCAAGCCGTCGTAGCGCCCGCCACCACCGATGCCCGATTGCGAGCCGAGTCCGTGGTGCACGTACTCGAACGTGGTCTTCGTGTAGTAGTCGAGCCCGCGCACAAGCCGCGGGTTCAGCGTGTAGTGCACCCGCAGCGCGTCGAGGTAGGCACGGACGGCCGCGAAGTGATCAGCACACTCCACACACAGGTGATCGACGATCAGCGGCGCGCCGGCGAGTTGGCGACGTACGTCGGTCCGCTTGTCGTCAAGTACCCGAAGTGGGTTCAGCTGTGCGCGGGCGCGAGTTGCCTCGTCGAGGTCGAGCGTCGCCAAGAACGCGATGAGCTTCTCGCGGTAGGCAGGCCGGCATTTCGCATCGCCGAGCGAGGTGATCTCGAGGGTGAAGTCGGTGAGCCCGAGTGATCGGAAGCCGTCGTCGCCGATCGTGATGACTTCGGCGTCCAGCGCGGGATCGTCGACGCCGATGGCTTCGACCCCCACCTGGAAGAACTGCCGGTAGCGCCCAAGTTGCGGCCGCTCGGCACGAAAGAACGGCCCGGCGTACCAGAGCTTGACCGGCAGGGCGCCGCGGTCGAGCCCGTGTTGAATCACCGCGCGCATCACGCCGGCCGTGCCCTCCGGCCGCAATGACAATGACCGGCCGCCACGATCATCGAACGTGTACATCTCCTTGCTGACGACATCGGTCGACTCGCCGACTCCGCGGACGAAGAGCTCGGTGTGCTCGAACGTCGGCAGCTCGGCATACCCATAACCGGCGGCAATCGCCGGTGTGCTCAGTGCATCGCGGACGGCGAGGAAGGCCGCCGATTCCGGCGGCAGGTACTCCATCACGCCCTTGGGCGCGTCGATCGTGCTCACACGCGTTCCTGACGGGCCGCACCAGGCAAACCCCGGAGGTGCGGGTTGCTCGCACGCTCGCGGCCGATGGTCGTCGACGGACCGTGACCAGGCAGGACGACGGTCTGGTCAGCGAAGGTCAGCACCCGCGCGAGGCTCACCCGCATCGCCACGTCGTCGCCACCCGCGTTGTCAGTGCGACCAATCGAACCCGCGAACAGCAGGTCACCCGCGAACATCAGCGGCTCGCCGTCCGGCCCGCCGTCGACTGTCCGAAACACCACGGAACCCTCGGTGTGGCCCGGCGTGTGGTCGGCCGTCAACGTCAGGCCGGCGAGGTCGAGCACCACGCCGTCGGTGAGCTCGCGGACGTCACCAGGCTCCCCGAACGTCACGCCCGCGACACCGAGCGCCTCAACCAGGTCAGGAGACAGGGTGCGCAGCGGATCGGCCAGCCGATGACGATCGCTGCCGTGGATATAGGCCGCGACATCGTTCGCCCCACAGACCGGCAGAACCGACCACATGTGGTCGATGTGTCCGTGCGTCACCAGGACCGCGGCTGGCCGTAGCCGGTGCTCGCGCAGCACCTCAGTAAGACCCGGCACTGCGTCCTGACCCGGATCGATGACGACACACTGCTGACCTGCTGACGGGGCGACGACGTAGCAGTTGGCCGCGAAAAGGCCGGTCGGGAACCCGACGACGAGCACGATCGTCCCTTCTCGCGGCTGAGACTGACCCGAGACTGGCTGGGCCTGCTGGCTGAGGCTTTGCTGTGAGCTGGCGGCCACGACGGTCGCGCTGCAGTCCGAGCCTACCGGCCCCTCTAGACTGTCGGCGCTCTCAAATGCAGCACCTGCCAGACCCGACCGTGACCCACCATGACCCACCCTGACCCACCATGACCCAGGCACGACCAGAAGATGACCCAGGAGGCCGCGTGGCCGGCAAGGACCGGAAGCGTCAGATCGCCCGCGAGCGGTATGAGAAGCGAATGGCCGCCCGCGCGGAGGCCCGAGCCAAGGCAAAGCGCCGCACGGCGATCGGCCTGTCGGCCGGCGGCGTCATCGCCATCGTGGGGATCGTGCTGCTGTTCACGCTGCCCGGCAGCAGTAAGAAGGCGGCCAACCTGTCCTCCCCGGTGAGCTCTGCGTCGGCGTCGGCGTCACTGTCCGCCGCGGCATCGTCCCCGATCCCCCCCATCCCCACGACGGCAAGTGGCTGCACGAGCAAGCCGAGCGTGGTGGCGTCGCCCATCGCGAACTTCCCGCTGCTGCCTGCTGGCGTCGACCCGGCCTTGAAGACGGAACCGATCGTCACCATCCCGGCGGGCGCGGTCCCGACCAAGACCGAAGTCAAGGACATCGTGGTTGGCACCGGTGCGACCGTCGGAGCGCACGACAGCGTGACCGTCAACTATCTCGGCCTCAACTACGTCGACTGCTCCGAGTTCGATTCGTCGTGGTCACGAGACTCAGCCGCGACGTTCTCTCTCGACGGCGTCGTGCCGGGCTTCTCCAAGGGCATTGGCGGCGACTCCGCAAGCGGAATTGCCCCGATGAAGGTGGGCGGCCGCCGCGAAATCATCGTCCCCCCGGCGGACGGCTATGGCACGACCGGGTCCGGCGCGATCAAGACCAACGAGGAGTTGGTCTTCGTCGTCGACGTGCTCGCGGCGTCTGCACCGAGCCCCAGCGCCACGGCGCCGGGCAGCGGAGCGCCTCCTGCCGCCAGCCCGAGCGTCTCACCGAGCGCCAGTCCAGCGGTGCCCGCCACACCTAACCCCGCGGCGACGTCCGGGGCCCCGAGCCCGACTGCCACGTCGTCCTAGCGATCACGTCGTCCAAGCGATCAATGCCGCACGCGCCTGGCCTCAGGCGCGTGCGGTGCTCGTCACCCGGTAAGCGTCGTAAACCCCGTCAACAGCCTTGACCGCCTTCAAGACGTGACCCAGGTGCTTGGGGTCACCCATCTCGAAGGTGAACCGGTTCACGGCGACCCGGTCGCGCGTCGTGGTCACCGATGCCGCGAGGATGTTCACGTGCTGGTCGGAGAGCACCTGGGTGAGATCGGCGAGTAGCCGACTCCGATCGAGGGCCTCGACCTGGACGACGACAAGGAACACCGACGCGGCGCCAGGCGCCCACTCGACGACGACCAGGCGGTCCGGCTCGTGCTCGGCCAGGTTCACCATGTTGTCGCAGTCGAGGCGATGGACCGATACGCCGCTGCCGCGAGTGACGAACCCCTTGATGGCGTCGCCTGGCACCGGCGTGCAGCAGCGCGCCAGTTTCACCCAGATGTCGGTGGCACCTCGCACCACGACACCAGGGTCGCCCGACGAGCGCAGCGGGCGGCGCGGTCCGGTGGTATTGGGATTGATGGTCTCGGCGAGGTCTTCGACCGCGCCCTCTTCGCCACCACGGGCAAGCAACAGCCGCTGGACGACGGTTTGTGCCGTCACATGTCCCTCGCCGACCCCCGCGTAAAGACCAGAGACGTCGGCGTAGTGCATCTCGTGCGCGAGGTTGCCCAACGCGTCGTCTGAGAGCAGTCGTTGCAACGGAAGACCCTGCTTGCGCATCGCACGTGCAATGGCCTGCTTGCCATCCTCGATGGCGTCCTCACGCCGTTCCTTGGCAAACCATTGCCGAATCTTGGTGCGCGCCCGCGGACTCTTCACGAAGGCAAGCCAGTCGCGGCTCGGGCCAGCATTTTGCGCCTTGGACGTGAAAATCTCGACGGCATCGCCGTTGTCGAGGGTGCTGTCGAGTGGCACCAGCCGCCCGTTAACTCGGGCGCCGATACATCGGTGGCCTACCTCTGTGTGCACGGCGTACGCAAAGTCGACCGGTCCTGATCCTTGCGGCAACGCAAGCACGTCGCCCTTCGGTGTGAAGACGTAGACCTCGGCGCCTTGGATGTCGAAGCGCAGCGACTCAAGGAACTCACCGGGG
This sequence comes from Acidothermaceae bacterium, assembly GCA_035653855.1. GTDB lineage: Bacteria > Actinomycetota > Actinomycetes > Acidothermales > Acidothermaceae > PALSA-607. The sequence continues at coordinate 4,373 of DASRZB010000327.1, forward strand.
TCTGCGGCCTCTTTCTGCCAGTCGAGCAACTGCCGCAGCCACGCCATGTCATTGCCAGTCGACGGCGACTCGACGCCGCGCGCGGAGTCTTCCTTGTACTTCCAGTGCGCGGCGATCCCATATTCTGCGCGCCGGTGCATGGCTTGGGTGCGGATCTGCAGCTCGACGGGCTTGCCGTCAGGACCGATCACGGTGGTGTGCAACGACTGGTACAGGTTGAACTTGGGCATCGCGATGAAGTCCTTGAACCGACCAGGAACCGGGTTCCAGGTCGCGTGCACGATGCCGAGTGCGGCGTAGCAGTCGCGCACCGAGTCGACGAGCACGCGCACGCCGAGCAGGTCGTAGATGTCGTTCAGGTCGCGGCCGCGCACGATCATCTTCTGGTAGATCGAGTAGTAGTGCTTCGGCCGGCCGGTGACCGTCGCCTTCACTTTCGCGTTGCGCAGCTGGGTGTTGACCTGCTCGATCACACCGGCAAGGTAGGTATCGCGACTAGGCGCCCGATCGGTGACGAGCCGAACAACCTCTTCGTAACGCTTGGGGAAGAGGTTGGAAAACGACAGGTCCTCGAGCTCCCACTTCAGCGTGTTCATGCCGAGGCGATGCGCAAGGGGTGCATAGATCTCCAGCGTCTCGCGAGACTTCTGCTCCTGCTTCTCGACGGGCAGGTATCGCAACGTGCGCATGTTGTGCAGCCGGTCTGCCAGCTTCAGCACGAGCACGCGAGGGTCGCGTGCCATCGCGACCACCATCTTGCGCACGGTCTCAGCAGTTGCGGCGTCACCGTACTTCACCTTGTCGAGCTTGGTCACGCCGTCGACTAGAGCGGCGACTTCGTCGCCGAAATCGGCGCGCAGCGCGTCGAGGGTGTATTCGGTGTCTTCGACGGTGTCGTGCAGCAGCGCCGCAACGATGGTCGGCGGTGTCATGCCCAGCTCGGCGAGGATGGTCGCTACGGCGAGCGGGTGAGTGATGTACGGGTCGCCACTCTTGCGAAACTGCAGCCGGTGGTGGTGCTCGGCAATCTCGTACGCACGTTGGATCTCGCGGGTGTCAGCCTTCGGGTGGGTCACCCGGATCGACCGGATCAACGGCTCGAGAACCGGCGATGTCGTCGTCGAGGTGCGCGGGGTGGCGAGTCGAGCCAGCCGGGCACGCACTCGCCGCCCGCCCGACAGCGAGGTCTCGGATGCCTCGGTCGCCTCCGAGGTCTCGGGGGCTTCGGGCGCTTCAACATCCGTGTCTTGGACGTCGGTGACTTCTGCGACATCTACAGGGAGGCGTTCGGGCACAGGCTCGTCCACGGCGCTGTCGACGCGCTCCGGAACGGCCCTGCTCGGCACTGGTGACCCCTTCGCCTTGGCGAGACCTCAAGTCTACCGACCGATGTGGATCGAATCGCTTGCGTCAGACGACGAAGAGCGACTGGACCTGCGCGTCAGTTGGGGTCCACCGGCCCGAGGTGCTGGGCTGGTCTGTCAACGCGGCTCGCCCCGCAAGGGCGCTGAGCTCGATCAGAAACGACAACCCAACCGTCGTCCCGCCTGCTTGTGCCACCAGGTCGAGGGCCGCGAGCGCCGTCCCTCCGGTCGCGAGAACGTCGTCGACGATGAGCACTCGCTCCCCCGGCGCGAACGCGTCGCGATGCACCTCGATGGTCGCGGTGGCGTACTCGAGGGCATAGCTGGCCTCGAACGTCTGGTGAGGTAGCTTCCCCTTCTTGCGCATCGGGACGAAGCCGGCGCCGAGGTGGTACGCGACCGGCGCCGCAAGAATGAACCCGCGCGCCTCAATGCCGACAACCTTGTCAATGCTGCCGGGCGCATGCTGGCCGACCAGCGCATCGACGATCGCCGCAAATGCCGCTGCGTCCGCCAGCAACGGCGTGATGTCCTTGAACAGGATGCCCGGGCTCGGGTAGTCGGGAACGTCGCGGACGAACCCGCGAATCAGTTCCTCGACGCCGCTCATCGCCGCCGTTTCTTCCCCGACGGCCGGCCGCCCTGCCGCCGCGGAGGCGTTCCGGGACGTCGGGCGGGCGACGGTGCCCGCGCCGCACCACCAGCCGAAGGAGTGGGCTGATCGGCCTCCCCCGCGCCAGGTGACTCAT
>DASRZB010000328.1:0-4728 GCA_035653855.1 Acidothermaceae bacterium
CGGGCTCGAAGATGGTGCACGCCGCACCGCACACGTCGTCGACGATCATCTCGAAGTCGGTTGCTCGTGGTGGCGGCCGCACCAGCTACCGCGGGCTCGTCCAGATCATGGACGGCGCGTACGGCTCGAAGTCGACAGTGAAATGCGACGCGCTGCTTATCGATGCGGTCAGCCGGTCCGACACCTACCCCTACGTCGACGTGCGCGAAGACGACGTGTCGATGGGTCACGAAGCGACGGTCTCGAAGATCAGCGACGACCAGCTGTTCTATCTCATGAGCCGCGGCATGACCGAGGACGAAGCGATGGCGATGATCGTGCGCGGCTTCGTCGAGCCGATCGCGCGCGAACTCCCGATGGAGTACGCCCTCGAACTGAACAGGCTTATTGAGTTGCAGATGGAAGGGTCTGTGGGCTGATCCATGACTGAGCTCACCACGACCGAGGATCTCGAGCTCGGCGAACTCCAGCGCGCCAAGTTGGAGATCACCGACGCGCCCGCCGCACCCGAAGGCCACACGCATGGCCGCGGCGGCGAAGGCGGGCGCCATCTCGAGCGCACGTTCTCGCGCGACCCGCAGGCGTTTGCAGAGCCGAACAGCCGCCAGGAGATCTGGCGGTTCGCAGCACTGCCACGCCTTCGTTCGTTGTTCACGGGGCCCGACGCCGATGGGCCACTGGCCTATTCATGGAGCGCTGACGCCCCCGTACAGGTTGTCCCGATCTCGGATTCGCGGGTGGGCGCGGTGCACACCCCGTTCGATCGGTTGTCAGCTATCGCGCTTGCGAAGGCCACTGAGGCGCTGGTCGTCACAGTCGCCGGTGACACGGTCGACCCGATCGTTGTCGGCCTGAAAGGCACCGGCGGCGTCGCGTACGGGCACGTCATCGTCGACATCGCGCCACATGCGACAGGCACGGTCGTTCTCGACCACGTCGGGACCGCGCAGTATGCCGCCAACGTCGAGGTCAACGTCGGCGACGGCGCATCGGTCACCCTGGTTAGCATCCAGGACTGGGATGACGACGCGGTCCACGCGTCGGCGCATACCGTGCTTGTCGGCCGCGACGCGAAGGTGCGGCACATCAACATCAGCTTCGGTGGCAGCGCCGTGCGGGTGACGCCGCTCGTGAAGTTCGCCGGACCAGGCGGGGACGCCGAGATGCTGGGCCTCTTTTTCGCCGATGCGGGTCAGCACATCGACAACCGCCTGCTCGTCGACCATGCGATGCCGCACTGCAAGAGTCGGGTCAACTATCGCGGCGCGCTGCAGGGCGCCGGTGCGCGTTCGGTCTGGACCGGAGACGTCATCATCCGCGCGACCGGCATCGGAACCGATACCTACGAGGTCAACCGCAACCTGCTGCTGACCGACGGCGCGCGCGCCGACTCAGTGCCGAACCTCGAGATCTTGACGGGTGAAGTTGTGGGTGCCGGCCACGCGAGCGCGACCGGCCGATTCGACGACGAGCAGCTGTTTTACCTGCAGGCGCGCGGCATTCCGGCCGACCAAGCACGTCGCCTGATCGTCCGCGGCTTCTTTGCTGACGTGATCGAGCGGATCCAGGTGCCTGAGCTGGTCGAGCGTTTGCTGGCAACGGTCGACCGCGAACTCGATAGCAGCATGTCGTGACCAGCCGCTACGTCAAGGTTGGTGACCGTGCCCAACTGCCCGCGCCGCGCGGCGCGTTGCGAGTCGAGCTCGAGGGCGAGCCCGTCGCGATCGTGTGCACCGACGGCGGCAGCTACTCGGCAATCTCCGACGTGTGTTCACACGCCGAAGTCGCGTTGTCGGATGGCGACATCGATGGCTCCACTGTCGAGTGCTGGCAGCATGGTTCGCGTTTCGACGTGCGTACCGGCAAACCGCTCGGCCCGCCCGCAATGCGAGCGGTTCCGGTCTACGACATCAAGTTCGATGGCGACGACGTTTACCTCAGCAGTGCCCCGTCCGAGCATTCTTCCGCTTCGCTTCCCGAGTCTTCACTGGGTGATCAGGAGTCCGTGCGATGAGCGCGCTTGTTATCCGCGACCTGCATGTTGTCGTCAACGCCGGCACGACCGGCGAGGCCGGCGCAATCGGCACCGGTGAGGAGCCGCGCGAGATCCTGCGCGGTGTCGACCTCACGGTGAACGCAGGCGAGACGCACGCCATCATGGGCCCCAACGGCTCTGGCAAGTCCACGCTCGCGTACTCGATTGCCGGCCACCCGAAATACACCATCACCAAGGGCTCAGTCACCCTCGACGGCCAAGACGTGCTGGCGATGAAGGTCGACGAGCGCGCTCGCGCCGGGCTTTTCCTCGCGATGCAATACCCCGTCGAGGTCGCGGGTGTATCGGTGTCGAACTTCCTCCGGACCGCGGCGACTGCGATTCGTGGCGAGGCACCGAAGGTCCGCACGTGGGTTGGCGAGGTCAAGGGCGCCATGGCGCAGCTGCAGATCGACCCAGCGTTCTCGGAGCGCAACGTGAACGAAGGGTTCTCCGGCGGCGAGAAGAAGCGGCACGAGATCCTTCAGCTCGAGTTGCTCAACCCCAAGTTCGCGGTGCTCGACGAAACTGACTCCGGCCTTGACGTCGACGCGTTGCGCGTCGTATCTGAGGGCGTGAACCGGTTCAGGGCGCAGCCCGACCGTGGCGTGCTGCTCATCACGCACTACACCCGAATCCTGCGCTACATCGAGCCAGACTTCGTGCATGTCTTCGTCGACGGCCGCATCGTGGAAGAGGGTGGCCGTGAACTCGCCGATCGGCTCGAGGCCGAGGGCTACGAGCGCTACGCGAAGACCGCGTGAGGAGGCTGTCTGCGATGACTGACGCCGCCTACGACGTCGAACTGTTGCGCAAGGACTTCCCGATCCTCGAGCGGCGGGTCCACGACAATCAGTCGCTGATCTATCTCGACAGTGCGAACACCTCGCAGAAGCCTCGCCAGGTGCTCGACACGCTGGCCGAGTTCTACGAGCAGCACAACTCCAACATCCACCGTGCGACGCACGCACTGGGTGAGGAGGCAACCGCAGCGTACGAAGGCGCCCGGCTGAAGGTCGCGTCGTTCATTGGCGCCCCTGACGCCGACACGGTCATCTTTACCAAGAATTCCACCGAAGCCCTGAACCTGGTCGCGAACGTGATGGCGTGGGGCACCCACAGTCTGAAGCCCGGCGACGAGGTCGTCGTCACCGAAATGGAGCACCACTCCAACATCGTGCCGTGGCAGATCCTGTGCGAGCGCACCGGCGCGACGCTGCGTTGGTTCGGTGTCACCGACGACGGCCGACTTGATCTCTCTGACATCGATGGGCTCATCAACGACCGCACGAAGGTGGTCGCGTTCGTGCACGTGTCCAACGTGCTCGGCACTTTGAATCCGGTTGCTGCGATCGTCGCCCGGGCGCACGCGGTTGGCGCGGTGGTCGTGCTCGACGCGTCGCAGTCCGTTCCTCAGCTTCCGGTCGACGTCGCCGCGCTGGGTATCGACTTCGCCGCGTTCACCGGACACAAGATGTGCGGCCCGACCGGCATCGGCGTGTTGTGGGGACGCCGCGAACTACTCGACCAGCTACCGCCGTTCCTCGGCGGTGGCGAGATGATCGAGACCGTCACGATGCAGGGCTCGACGTACGCGGGGCTCCCGCACAAGTACGAAGCGGGCACCCCGCCAATCGCCCAAGCGGTCGGGCTGGGCGCGGCTGTCGACTACCTGAGCAGCATCGGTATGGACGCCGTCTCGGCCCACGAGAAGCAGATCACGACGTACGCGCTCCAGGCGTTGAGCACGGTCTCCGGCTTGCGGATTCTCGGGCCGACCAACGCGGTCGACCGAGGTGGGGCCATCTCGTTCACGCTGGGCGATGTTCATCCGCACGACGTCGCACAGATTCTCGACGGGCGCGGCATCGCGGTCCGCGCCGGGCATCACTGTGGCCGGCCGATCCACCAGCGGTTCGGCGTGAGCGCGTCGACGCGCGCATCGTTCTACCTGTACACCACGCCGTCCGAGATCGATGCGTTGGTCGTCGGGCTCGAGAAGGCGAAGAGGTTCTTCGGCTGATGCAACTCGAATCGATGTACCAGGAGATCATCCTCGACCACTACCGCACGCCTCACCACAAGGGTTTGCGGGAGCCGTACGACGTTGAGGTGCACCACGTCAACCCGACGTGCGGTGATGAGATCACGTTGCGAGTCAAGCTCGATGGCGACACCGTTGTCGATGTGTCGTATGACAGCGCTGGGTGCTCGATCAGCCAGGCCAGTGCCTCGGTGCTCACCGATCTCGTCATCGGCCGTGACATCGAGACGGGGCTTGCCGCGCATCGCGAGTTCGTCGCCTTGATGCAGAGCAAGGGTGCAGCGACTCCCGATGAAGACATCCTCGAAGATGCTGTCGCGTTCACTGGGGTTTCGAAGTATCCCGCTCGAGTGAAGTGCGCGTTGCTCTCCTGGATGGCGTGGAAGGACGCGACCGCGCAAGCACGCGAGAACAAGCGTGAACCGGCGGCTGGGATCTCCCCGGCAACCGCCTCAACCCGGGAGGGCAGCACCTCATGACCGCGACTGTTGATGACGTCAAGGAAGCTCTCTATGACGTGGTCGACCCCGAGTTGGGCATCAACGTGGTCGACCTCGGGCTCATCTACGACCTCGCCCTCGACGATCAGGGCGTGGCGACCATCGACATGACGCTGACCTCGGCGGCCTGCCCACTGACCGACGTCATC